>DYBQ01000040.1:0-2090 GCA_019418545.1 Clostridiales bacterium
GGTTCACGACTCCATTCTTCTAAAAATTGTGACGGCAAAATGTTAGAGAGCAAAAAGTACTGATAAATTGACGAAAATTGACAGATTATAGCCTTTTCATCAGTTTATTTATATCTTTATTATAATAGAAAGGCCACATAAATGCAACGCAACTTTTTGAAATGGAAGAGGGAGAGAACGCTGAAAAACATGGAAAACAGTTGAAATTTTTGTCGTTACCCGGTAAAATAAAAAAAGATTCTGTCGAAAAAGGCAGAAAACGATTTTTAGAAAAGATAGAAATACGGCGGCTTATAAAGGAGCGTGAGCCGGAAATGCAGCATAAAAAACGGGGAGAGCGGATTGTAAAGGCCAAGCCCAGTGGATATGAAGAGAGAGAAATCCGCAGGCTTGGAAAAATCCGATTGCTGATAGGGGTATTGTTGCTGTGTACCATAGCGGCAGGCGGATGGTTGGCGTGGGTACAGGTGATGACTCCTTATGAGCCGGAATCAAACAGCAGTTCTTCTGAAACTTCCGCTATATTGTCCTCTCAGGAGGAGGATTTGCTGCCTGTTTATCATGATGATTTCAACTTGAAAATAGCCAGTTCCAATCATCCTTTGGAAGAAGGAGAAGAGCCTGAACTGGGAGAATATGAGGGAATACAGGTAGATAAAAGAATTATTCCAGCCTTAAAAGCTATGATGGAGGCAGCCCAGAAACAGGGAGTTCCATTAAAAATTACACAAGGATATGTGAGTGCAGAAGAACAAGATAAACTTTTTCAAGCAGAAGTGGAACGCCTGATGGAAGAGAATCATTATTCCCAGGTAATGGCAGAACAGACAGCGGTACAAACGGTTTCCCGCGGCGGGGAGGACGAGAGCCAGACAGGGATGTCAGTGAGGCTGGCTGCTGAGGGAGAAGAAGGAAGCTTTGAAGATACAGCACAATATCGTTGGGTTTCTCGTCATTGTGTGGAGTATGGATTTGTGATTCGATATCCAGCCGATAAAGAATCAGCTACCGGACATAGTGGGGATAACAGCTATTTTCGATATGTAGGGACACAGGCAGCTATGCGTATGCGGCAGCTGCAAATGTGCCTGGAAGAATATGCCGAATATGTCGATAGATAAACTTTGTTAGGAAAAAACTGGAATATTGCGAAAAAGGGCTTGCTTTTTATGTTCGGTTGTGGTAGAATCCATTTGTTAATGTTGTAGCTCGGCTGAAAGAGGTGACAAAGATGCAGAAGGATATGCACCCCAAGTATGTGAAAACCACAATTACATGTGCTTGCGGCAACGTGATTGAAACACGTTCCACCAAAGAGAATATTCGTGTTGAAATTTGCTCCAAGTGCCATCCGTTCTTTACCGGTAAGCAGAAGCTCGTAGACACCAGCGGACGTGTGGACATGTTCAAAAAGCGTTACGGCTTACAGGACAAATAAGTATTTTCTTCCCGGGCGGTGCAGTAATGCGCCGCCTGAGTTTTTTTAGAAAGAATTGGGACGGAGTGGGGAAATGGCAGAGTATCGAACCATTGGGCAGGCGGCACAGGATGAGTTTGTAGAAAAGCGCTCCCGGTTTATTGGATATGTTAAGCCTGTACAGACAGAAGAGGAAGCAACCGCCTTTATTGCGGAAATAAAATCCCGGCATTGGGATGCAACCCATAATGTCTATGCCTATATCCTTCGGGAAGGGCAGCTGCAAAGATATTCCGATGACGGAGAGCCCCAAGGGACTGCAGGGATTCCGGTGCTGGATGTTTTGCAGAAATCCCATGTGACAGACGTGGTAGTGGTTGTTACCCGATATTTTGGTGGAATCCTGTTGGGCGGCGGCGGTTTAGTTCGAGCATATTCCCACGGGGCTTCCATTGCTTTACAGGCCGGTGGTATTATTACCATGAAAGAATGTGCCCTGCTGTCTCTTAGCTGTGATTATAGTCAATATGGCCGTGTGGGCTCTCTAATCCCCGAGTGCGGCGGCGTAATCGATGATACGGATTTTGCCGAAAACGTGGGGATTTCTTTTCATATGCCCCCTGAAAATCTGGGGGGATTTGCCAGACAGCTGGCGGATGCTACCAATGGGCAG
>DYBQ01000040.1:2100-19408 GCA_019418545.1 Clostridiales bacterium
ATGGGCAGGTAACTTTTGAGCAGGAAGATACCGCTTATTTTCAAACCGAATAGGAAAAGTCAGCTTTTTTTGAGGGTTTGAGCGGGAAAAAGAAAAAAATTTTATTTTTTGAAGGTAATTTTGATTTTTTTGCGTATATAAGTTATAGAAAGGTTCCGATTCCATAGCTTTAGAAAGTTGGAAGAAAGGGGGCTTGCTTATGACCAATCGTGAAGAGTATCAGCAGTTGGAATCCCGTTATCTTTCCCCACTTGCGGCGCTGTCCCAAAACACCCGCGGCCGGGAGCGGCCGGAAGAGGAGTGCCCTTTGCGCACCCCATATCAACGGGATAGAGACAGAATTATCCACTGCAAGGCCTTCCGGCGTCTAAAACATAAAACCCAAGTGTTCCTTTCCCCCCAAGGGGACCATTATCGCACTCGTTTAACCCATACGCTGGAAGTGGCGCAAATAGCCAGGACCATTGCCCGGGCACTTCGGATGAACGAGGATTTGACGGAAGCGATTTCCCTTGGACATGATTTAGGACATACCCCTTTTGGACATGCCGGGGAGCAGGTGCTTGACCGTCTATATCCAAAAGGCTTCCGCCATTATGAGCAAAGTGTCCGTGTGGTGGAAAAGCTGGAGAAAGATGGGCAGGGGCTCAATTTGACCTGGGAAGTGCGAAATGGAATTTTATGTCATACCCGTGGGGAAGAAGCTGCTACGGTAGAAGGCCGGATTGTCCGGCTGGCCGATAAAATTGCCTATTTAAATCATGACATGGATGATGCAGTCAGAGCAGGTGTGCTGAGTGAAGGGGACATCCCGCTGCAGGCAGCCATGGTGCTGGGCGAAACCCGTACTGAGAGAATCGACTGTATGGTGCGTTCTGTAGTGGAAAACAGTCAGGATGGCATGATTCGAATGCGGGAGGATGTAGAAGAAGCCTTTCAAATCCTGCATGATTTTATGTATGAACGGGTATACCTGAATAAGCAGGCCAAGCAGGAAGAGCATAAGGTCCCAAACCTGTTGGGAACTCTATATGGCTACCTGCTTTCTCCAGGCAGGCTTCCTGAAGAAATGGACTTTATTATCCGGGAGGAAGGTGTCCAGCGGGCAGTGTGCGATTATATTGCCGGCATGACCGACCAATATGCGGTGGAATTATTCCGCCGGGTGTTTATTCCGGAGCCTTGGAACCGGTAAAGGTGGGCGAAAGGAGGTTCCTATGCCCCTTCCTGAGCTGTTTTTGCAGGAGCTGAAAGCCCGTACTGATATTACGGACTTAGTTTCCTCTTATGTAAATCTGCGCCGAAGCGGGCGCAATCTGGTGGGGCTTTGCCCTTTTCACCATGAAAAAACCCCTTCCTTTAACGTATATCCCGATAACGGTTCGTTTTACTGTTTCGGATGCGGGACAGGCGGAGATGTAATTACTTTTGTACGTAAAATTGAAAATCTTGATTATATCGAGGCAGTGCGTTTTTTGGCACAAAGGGCCGGGCTGCAAATTCCCGAAGAACAGGTAGATGACAGTATGTCCCGCCTGCGTACCCGTGTGTTGGAAATCAATCGGGAAGCTGCCCGTTTTTTCCATCGGGTGCTCCTTTCAGAGACTGGGAAGCCTGGACTGGATTATTTGAATCGAAGAGGCCTTTCTATGGCAACGATTCGTCACTTTGGACTTGGGTTTTCGCCGCCGGGCAGGTTTGCACTGTCGGACCATTTGAAAAAAATGGGATATACGGAGCAGGAGCTGATACAGGCCAATGTGGCGTTTCAAAGCCGGAGCGGCCGAATAATGGACCGGTTTCACAGTCGTGTTATGTTTCCGATTATCGATTTGCGAGGCAATGTGGTGGCTTTTGGCGGCCGAATCCTGACGGATGAAAAGCCGAAATACATCAATACGTCGGATACACCGGTCTATCATAAAAGCAGCGGATTGTTTGCTATGAACTTTGCGAAAAATAACGGCGGCCAGCAGTTAATTCTAGCAGAAGGATATATGGATGTCATTTCTCTGCATCAGGCAGGGTTTACCAATGCCATGGCTTCACTGGGAACTTCCTTAACCGTAGAACAGGCCCGGCTTATGGCCCGGTATGCTAAAGAAGTGGTAGTATGCTATGATTCTGACAGTGCAGGGCAAAAAGCTGCATCCAGAGCAATTCCCATGCTGCGGGATGCAGGGCTGTTGGTAAAAGTACTGACGATTCCCGGGAACAAAGACCCGGATGAATATATCCGTTCTCACGGAGAGGAAGGAAGGGCATATTTTAAACGGCTGCTGGATGAATGCGGCAACGATGTGGAATACCGTCTGGCCAGATTGAAGGATTCTTGTAATGTGGGCACCGCAGAAGGCCGGGTGGCATATCTTACCGGGGCAGCACAGCTTTTGGCAACGCTGGACAGCCAGATTGAGCAGGAAGTCTATGCAGGAAAACTGGCGGAAGAGATGGGCGTGGATAAAAGCGCGATTTTGCTGCAAATGAAAAAACAAAGCAGGCAGCGTGTCCACCAGGAGCGAAAGCGGCAGTTTCGAGAAGTGCAGCAGGAAATGAGCGCTGTGAGGGATAAGATTAACCCTGAAAAAAGCAGGCATTTACGCTCTGTCAATGCAGAGGAAGCTCTGATAGCCTATCTGTTTGCCCATCCCGATGCGGTATCTTGGATAACAAAAAGGATTTCGCCAGAAAAGTTCAGTACCTCGTTTACGCAGCGGGTATATAGGGCTGTACTGGGGAAAATTACAAATAACCAGCCTTTGAGTTTGACAGACTTGACGGAAGTCCTGACTGCTGAGGAAATTTCAGCAGTGGCAAGAATTTTGGCTCGGTATCATTCTGTTGCTATGAGCCAGGAGGATGCACAGGAATATATACAGGTAATAAAACAGGAAGCGGGAAGAATGAGCGAAGAAGAACTTCGCAATGCTTCTCAGCAGGATTTGATGCAGCAGCTTCAGGCGCTGCGGGAAACGAAACAATAGGGGGATTATCATTTATGGCAGTACAGGATAAGAAAGCGGTCATTAAAGAATTGCTGGAACAGGGAAAAGCAAAGGGTTCTTTAACAACAAAAGAGATTCTGGATGCGTTAGGCGAAATGGATTTTGACCCGGAGCACTTGGAAAAGTTTTATGATACGCTCGAAAGCTTGGGCGTGGAGATTGTGGACGAAGGTTTTAACGATATTGAGGATATCCCGCTGGAAGAGCTGGAGGATTTTGATGTTCCGCCTGATGACGGCGAAGATTTGGAAGTCAGCTTGAGCACAGAGGGAATTGCTATTGATGACCCGGTTAAAGTGTATTTGAAAGAAATCGGACGGGTTCCCCTTTTGACGCCGGAAGAGGAAATTGATTTGGCTATCCGTATTGGAAACGGGGATGAAAATGCCAAAAAGCGTCTTTCCGAAGCAAACCTTCGCCTGGTTGTCAGTATCGCCAAACGGTATTTGGGGCGCGGTATGCAGTTCCTCGATTTGATTCAAGAAGGAAATCTGGGTCTGATTAAAGCTGTGGAAAAGTTTGACTATACCAAGGGCTTTAAATTCTCCACCTATGCTACCTGGTGGATTCGTCAGGCCATCACCCGTGCCATTGCAGACCAGGCAAGAACGATTCGAATTCCGGTCCACATGGTGGAGACAATTAACAAGGTAAAGAAGGTTTCCAGCCAGCTGCTGCACACCAACGGCCATGAGCCTACGGCCGACGAAATCGCCGCAGAGTTGGACATGCCGGTGGATAAGGTGCGGGAGATTATGCGGGTAGCACAGGAGCCGGTTTCCTTGGAGACACCAATTGGTGAAGAAGAGGACAGCCATCTGGGAGACTTTATTCAGGACGATGATGCCCCTGCGCCGCAGGATGCCGCCTCCCATACTTTGCTGAAGGAGCAGCTTTCTGAAGTCTTGGATACCTTGACCCCGAGAGAAGAAAAGGTGCTGCGCCTGCGTTTTGGCCTGGAGGACGGGCGTTCCCGCACGTTGGAAGAGGTAGGTAAAGAGTTTAACGTTACCCGTGAGCGTATTCGTCAGATTGAAGCCAAGGCTTTGAGAAAGCTGCGTCATCCCAGCCGCAGCAAAAAGCTGAAGGATTTTCTGGGCTAATTGAAAATAAAAGGAGACAGCCATGCAAATTACGCTGGAAACGGATTACGCGGTTCGTATTATGGAAGCGCTGACCCGGGAAGGAAAAAGGCTGGATGCCAAAACGATTTCGGAGCGTACCCATGTGCCGCAGCGGTTTGCCTTGAAAATTCTTCGCAAACTGGTTGCCGACAACCTGGTGAAATCGTATAAAGGGATTTCCGGCGGATATGAGCTGGCAAGATGTCCAGGGAAAATTACCCTTTTAGAGGTAATTGAGTCCGTAGAGGGCACCTATCGCATTAGCCGATGCCAGGGGGAAGAGTACTGCTGCGAGTTGGGGGACTGCCGTTTCCATAAAATATATGGAGAAATTACGGAGATGGTCCGAAAAAAGCTGCAATCTTATACCTTTGCTGCCATTTGCAGCCCGGCTGCGGAAAATCCCTGTGGTGGCTGCTCGCAATGTGACAGCGGTGGAAAACCAATAAGCGATAAATAAAAGGCCCGTGGAAAACAGCGGACGGATTTTGAAAAAACACTTGCCATTTCGGATGAAATGTGATATAATCAACTTTGCTTGTTACATGTTTTGTACAGCGGTTATCCGCCCGTGGCGAAGCTGGATATCGCAGCAGATTCCGATTCTGAAGGCCGGGGGTTCGAATCCCTCCGGGCGGGCCAGTCAGGAGCCTCGACGCGCAAGTCGCGTTCGGGGCTCTCTTCTTTTTGTGAATTTATCAGTACTTCCCCAAAAAACCTCAACGTGCAAGTCTCAGTTGAGGCTTTTTTCTTATAAAATATAAGTTTATAAATAATAGAAAAGAGTGGACAGGCAATATGAAGCATTTGGAAGTAGTAGCTGCCCTGATATGGGATAAGGAGCGTTTTTTGATTTGCCAGCGCCCGAAAGATAAAGGCTGTGCTCTTTTGTGGGAATTTGTTGGCGGAAAGGTCGAACCGGGCGAAAGCAAGGAGCAGGCGCTCATACGCGAGTGTCAGGAAGAATTGGGAATTGTGGTATCGGTAGGGAATGAATTTATGGATGTTACCCATGAATATCCAGACGCCATTGTCCATTTGACCTTGTATGAAGCTGTGATTGTGTCGGGAATCCCCAAAAGGCTGGAGCATCAGGATTTCCAGTGGATATTGCCTGAAGAAATTTCTCAATATCCGTTTTGCCCGGCTGATGAAGCCATTTTGGATAAGATTCAAGTGGTATATTCTTCTAATAAATAACATAAAAAGCAAAAAAATAAGCGTATCTATACTTTATGACAGATACGCTTATTTTTTATATATGCAATGATGTTTTGATTGAACAAGTATTTATAAATTGGTAGGCACACTGGTAAGCTGAGGACCACAATCTACAGAGTTGGGACATATATTATAGATAATCCCCTCCTTGGAAACCATAGAAATCGGAATAGAAGGGGCCATCTGATGAATCGTGTCTACAAAACCATTGATAGGAACCTCGGCCATGCCGGTGACAACATGGATAGCTCCCACCTGTTTCATAAAGCCTACGGCAATCAGTGCGGCATCATCATGAAAAAACACCGTCATTTCTGCCGAAGCATCCCGCGAGACTTGACGCAAATACTCAAGCTCTTCTCCGTTCGCATCATAACCAGCAGAAACAGGCTGCACACAAAGGACTTGTAAATCGGTATGATGGGAATCAGCAAGACGGCGGCCGGTATTGATGAGACGGTCACAATCTTTCTGACCAGTAACACATACCAAAATAGAAGTATGCTTGGACGATGTTTTATGATTTTTTTTCACGCTGCAACCTCCTTTCCTGTTGGAATTTGTCAATTTGCCAATGGCTTATCATCAATGACATTCGAACAGTTTGGTATAAATTTTCCAATATAAGTATATTCAAACCACAAAATTTTATGGTAACTAGCCATGTATAAAATGTTAATATATTATGAAATTAGGAATTCTCTATCACCTTAAACTGATATGTAATAAATAAAAAGGCATACAGTCTGAAAAGACTGTATGCCTTAAAAAATATTTGCACTGCCCCTAGTCGTTGGCGGGGGCAGGTTAGGACTCTTCTGTCATCAGAATAGAAAGAGGGTCAATACATTTCTCATCCTGGTGGAGTTCTAAATGGAAATGAGGACCATCTGCGGATTCAACCGGACATTCCCCAACAATTCCCAGCTCATCCCCAAGCTTCACATTTTGCCCAACTTCCACATTTACCTTATCTTCAAGACCGCAATACCAAGCTTGAGTGTCACCATGGGTAATTATCACAACATTTCCCAGAGAAGCGTCCTCCACAATTTCTTTCACTACACCGTCTGCCATGGATTTTACAGCTTCACCTGTGTCAGCTTCAAAATCTACGCCATTATGGACGCGCCAGTCTCGCATAGTATCAGAATACACCAATTCCCCCTCACTGAACCGCTTAACAACCTTTTGTCCTACTGGAAATGACAGCTCCATTTCCTTTATCGGTGTTGCCGCAGGCTCTGGTGCTGGTGTAGCAGAGGCTTCTTCATCGGCAGAGGAAACCGTCCCAGCAGCAGTTGGTGTATCAGATTCAGGGGTTGGAGTTGGCGCTGGCTCAGGGGTTGGGGTAGCAGAAGGCTGTGTTTCAGAAATGGAGACAGGAGAATCAATCGTTTGCGGCTCCTGCACAACGCTGTCGTATGCAGCCCATGCGGCAACGCCAATGGCAATGAGACAAATACCTGCAGCAATGGTAAAGCCGCGGGTTTGCCGTGATTTGTTTTTTGCTGTGAAATTTAAATGCTTATTTTTCATAATTCTTCAGGCCTTTCCGCGCCTTGCCGGAGGTTTGATGCCGGCAGATATAGGGCAGGCGCAATGAATTGACAATGGATTGACATTGCTATTTTGGCCCGGAGAAACGGAAAATATACAGAAAAAATTAAAATAAAAACACGAAAAAGGACCGGAAAATCCGATCCTTTTTCATTAGCTTGAGGGGTATATTGAGGAGGGTAGAACATGTATCCAAGAATGGTGCGGCTCCATCTGAATACGGTATTATTATAGACAGGAGAAATCAATAATTTGTGAATAGCGTGTAAATTGTTCATTAAATAAAAGTTAAAAACGAAACAAAAAAATTCAAACAAATGTTTTGTGTTTTTTCAGGTTTTATGTTATACTAGTAGGTGTAACAAAGTGTTAGTATTAGAAAAATTTAATTTTCATACAAGTTAAGGGATAGGAGGTATATAAAATGAAAAAACTGAGTAAAAGCCAGCAAAAAATATATGACTTTTTAAAGGAACAGGCCCAGTGCGGAGTGCCGCCGTCAGTGCGGGAAATCTGTGCAGCAACTGGACTGAAATCTACTTCTACGGTTCATGCGCATTTGCGCACACTGGAAGAACTCGGATATATTTCCCGGCAAGCCGGTTTGAACCGCTCGATTCGGATTGAGGGGGCAGAAGAAACCACCCAGGTGCCGATTTTGGGACGGGTAACTGCCGGAATCCCCATTTTGGCAATAGAAGAGATTCAGGGGTATTTGCCCTATTCGGCCAAACATGCAGGCGGAAAAGAATTATTTGCCCTGCATGTGGAAGGAATGAGTATGAAAAATGCCGGAATTTTGGACGGAGATTATGTTGTGGCAGAAAAAACCCCTACGGCAGATGATGGCGCTATCGTGGTAGCGATGATTGAAGACGAGGCAACTGTTAAGCGTTTATACCGTGAAAAAGATTGTATTCGCCTGCAGCCGGAAAACCCGGATTTTGAGCCGATTTACTCCAAGGACGTGTCAGTTTTGGGAAGAGTCGTGGCGGTTTTACGATATTATTAAGCAGGAATCTTAGAGGATGATTTGAACTAGCCGATAATATTGTGATGGCAGAATAGTTTTGACATATTCGCGGTCAGAGCGCCGTACATATTGATAAAAAACAACGGAGTACAAAGGTGAAAACCAAGTTGTACTCCATTGTTTTGGGCAGTTCTCATGATATATTAAAAAATAATTTTATGCTTCTCCCACTAACTCCAAAATGCGGTGGGCCACCACAGAGGCAGGGGCGCCGGCGGGAACGATTTTGTCAGCGGCCTGTTGATACAATGGGGTGCGCTGTTGATACAAATCGGCAATAAATTCCCGACGGTCCGGCCGCTGGAGAAGAGGCCGATGAGTATCGAGTTTCAGCCGTTCCTGTAAGGCGGCCAATGGGGTATCCAGAAAGAGAATGGTTCCACTTTGTTTTAGCAGCCGGACATTTTCTGGATTGAGCACCGTACCCCCGCCACAGGCAATTACAAGCCCTTGCTTTTGAGAAAGAGATAGTGCAGCTTGGGTTTCCATTTGACGGAAAGCAGCTTCACCAAGAGAAGAAAAAATTTCTGTTATCGTCATTTTTTGCTCTGATTCAATAAACTTGTCCATATCAATAAAATCCCGATGACTCAATACCGCCAATCGGTGTCCAATGGTGCTTTTCCCGCATCCCATAAATCCACACAAAATTAAGTTTTGACTCATTGCTGCTTCCCTCCAAAATGTTTTTCCATTTCTGCGATTGTTTCATCAATCAGCTTTTTCATATCTTCTGCTTGGAAAGAGGAGCCATACCAAATTTCGTGGGCAGCAGCAGCCTGCCAAACCAGCATGGCCATTCCATGAATAGCAGGAATTCCAAGAGTTTGGGCTGTTTGGAGCAGACGTGTTTGATGGGGATTGTATACTGCGTCAAATACGGCTTCACAGCAGGAAACAACAGCAGGGGAAACCGGGGATTCTGCTATGTGGGGATACATTCCTACACTGGTACAATTTAGAAGAAGCTGAAAATGGGGAGCATGGGAGCTGTGAGCGTTATTTTCCAAATAGGAATAGGAAACCGTGTGATAGCATCCAGACTTTCCTAATTGTGCAGCATAGCCCGATAGGGCAGAACACAGTTTTTCGGCCTTTGGGAGGCTTTGTTCCCGAACAGCAAAAGTGATTTGGGGATGTTTGCTGGATTCTGTCAAAGCAAAAGCAACAGCACGGGCAGCGCCGCCGCTTCCAAGTATCAGGCAGGAGCCATCGGGGGTGATACCAGACGCTTCCAGTGCTTTCAGACATCCGATGCCATCGGTGGTATGGCCAATTGCTTTTCCGTTTTCAATAGACACCGTATTAACGGAGCCAAAAGCACGTGCCTGGGGGCTGCAATCGTCTAAAAAAGGAATAATTGCTTCTTTATGGGGAATTGTTACATTAAAGCCTCGTAAATAGCGCAAAGAAACCATTTTTTCTTTTAGCATTTCAGGTGGGATGTCCATCACTTCATAAGGTTCATTGTCTTTTCCAGAAAGACAAAACAATTTTTTATGAATAAATGGAGACATCGTATGGCCAATGGGATGTCCAATTATCGCAAAACCTGAAGATTTTTTTATGCACATAGTACAAAAACACGCTCCTTGTATAATAATTACCAGAAAAAAACACAATATTTTTCAAATTGATATTGACAAAGACAGTTTTTGCTAATAATATTTTGGTATGGAAAGAACAAATCTCACCTGCTGCAAAATTTCCGGCTATCAAAAACCTGCCTGAATTGTAGCATATCCGGTCGTGATTTGTCCATAGCAACCCCATTGCTGTGCGGCTTAAGCCGTAGATTATTCCACATTAAGACAAAGGAGGCAACGGATTATGGTATTTGAGAAGGTAAAGGCGATCCTCAGCGAGCAGTTTGACGTGGAGGAAGACACCATCACCAATGACACTACTATCACTGAGGATTTGGGTGCAGATTCTCTGGATGTGGTAGACCTTCTGATGTCCATCGAGGATGAGTTTGAAATCGAAGTGCCCGACACCGAGATTGAGAACATTAAGACTGTCGGTGAACTGGTAAAGTACATCGAGGATCACGTTTGATTTCTGCCTGTCAGGGACGTTCAGTCCGCTGCGGCTCTCATTGTGAGAGCCCAGCGGATTTTTGCGTTTTTATAACGTTTTACAGAAAAAGAAATTGTTTTTGAATGGATTTTTCTGGTTGAAATCCGCTATTCAAAACAGTATAATAAAAAGGATTCCGGCGGTTTTGGCCGCTAAATATATTTATAAAGGAGAGTCAAACCTGTTGAGCGATTTTTCTTTTCTGACCGACGGCGTGGTGTACATGGCTCAGCATTGGAATATGCTGATTATGTGGCTCATCGGCGGTCTGCTCATCTGGCTGGCCATCAAAAAGGATTTTGAGCCGGCTTTGCTGTTGCCTATGGGCTTTGGTGCCATTCTGGTGAATCTGCCAATCCCAGGTGTTTTGGGAGATAACGGAATTGTTACCTGGCTGTTCGAAAATGGCATTGAAGCTTCGGAAGCATTCCCATTGCTGCTGTTTGTGGGAATTGGCGCCATGATTGATTTTGGACCTTTGCTTTCCAATCCCAAAATGCTGCTGTTCGGCGGCGCAGCTCAGTTCGGAATATTCTTTACTGTATTGCTGGCTGTTCTTCTGGGATTCCCCCTAAAGGATGCTATGAGTGCCGGTGTGATTGGTGCAGCAGACGGCCCAACATCCATCCTGGTATCCCAGCAGCTGCACAGCGACTATATGGGTGCAATTGCAGTAGCTGCCTATTCGTATATGGCACTGGTACCCATTATCCAGCCTATGGCAATCCGTCTGGTTACCACGCAAAAAGAACGTCAGATTCGTATGCCATACAATCCCCAGTCGGTATCGCGTACCACAAAAATCCTCTTCCCGATTATTGTTACGTTGATTGCGGGTCTGATTGCTCCCTCTTCTGTTGCTTTGGTAGGCTTCTTGATGTTTGGTAATCTCATTCGTGAGTGCGGCAAGCTGGAAACACTGTCTCAGACAGCACAGGGACCTTTGGCCAATTTGATTACCATCTTCCTGGGAATTACCATTGCCTATCAGATGCAGGCGGACAAGTTCCTCAACTGGGGTACTCTCCTGATTATGGCATTGGGCTTGGTCGCATTTATTTTCGATACCATTGGCGGTGTGGTGTTTGCAAAAATTTTGAACCTCTTCCTGCCTAAGGATAAGAAAATCAATCCCATGGTGGGCGGTGCAGGCATCTCTGCATTCCCCATGAGCGCCCGTGTAATTCAGAAGATGGCGCTGAAAGAGGACAACCAGAATCACCTGCTCATGCACGCAGTTGGCGCCAATGTGGCCGGTCAGATTGGCTCTGTGGTAGCAGGCGGTATTATCCTGTCGCTGGCCGGAATCTGGGGGTTATAATATGAATCTAATGATGATGAATATGCTGGCAAAAGCCTTTGATAGTGCTTTGGGGCCAGTACAGACAGAAGATATTATGAGGTCTCTGGAGCTGATGGGAAAAGGAATGCTGGGCATTTTTATCGTAATGGTGCTTATCTTCCTGTTGATTTTCTGTCTCAACCGTTTTACTGGAAACAAAAAAGAGGACTAAATCCCACAGGGAAGTCCTCGTATCTTAAAATTAGATAAGGAGCGATTGCTTTGGCACAGCAAAAGAAAATGGTGGAAGCTATCACGTCCATGGACGAGGACTTCTCCAAATGGTATACGGATATTGTAAAAAAAGCAGAGCTGATGGACTACTCCAGCGTCAAGGGCTGCATGGTGATTGAGCCCTATGGCTATGCGATTTGGGAAAATATCCAGAAGGATTTGGATGCCCGCTTTAAAAAGGTAGGGGTACAAAATGTATACATGCCCCTGTTTATCCCTGAGAGTCTGCTTCAGCGGGAAAAGGACCATGTAGCGGGTTTTGCTCCCGAAGTGGCCTGGGTAACTCAAGGAGGTCAGGAAGAACTGACAGAGCGTCTGTGTGTCCGTCCTACCAGCGAGGTTTTGTTCTGCGAGCACTATCAAAAGGTCATCAAATCCTGGCGTGACCTGCCTAAGCTATATAACCAGTGGTGCAGCGTGGTTCGCTGGGAAAAGACAACCCGTCCTTTCCTGCGTTCCTCCGAGTTCCTGTGGCAGGAAGGCCATACCATGCACGAAACTGCCGAAGAGGCCGAGGAAGAGACTATGCGCATGCTGAAGCTGTATGAGGCTTTCTACCGTGAGACTCTGGCAATCCCTGCTGTAACCGGCAAAAAGACAGAAAAAGAAAAGTTTGCCGGTGCAAAGGCTACCTACACCATTGAGCCTATGATGCACAATGGCGTTGCTTTGCAGGGTGGTACCAGCCACTATTTCGGCGACGGTTTTGCCAAGAGTTTCGGCATTGCTTTTACCGGTCGTGACAATACCCTGCAAGCGCCGCACCAGACCAGCTGGGGTGTTTCCACCCGTATGATTGGCGCCATTATTATGGTGCACGGCGACGACAACGGTTTGGTACTGCCGCCCCGCATTGCGCCGATTCAGGTAGTGATTGTGCCTATCGCACAGCACAAGCCCGGTGTTCTGGAAAAGAGCCGTGAACTGGCTGACCGTTTGGGCGAGAAGTTCCGCATTAAGCTGGATGACAGCGAGCAGTCTCCCGGCTGGAAGTTCAGCCAGTATGAGATGCAGGGCGTGCCGCTGCGTTTGGAAATTGGTCCGAAGGATTTGGAGAAAAATCAGTGCGTGCTGGTACGTCGTGATAACCGGGAAAAGTTGTTTGTTTCCCTCGACGAGTTGGAGACGAAGATTCCCGAGCTGCTGCAAGCCGTTCATGACGGTATGTATGAGCGCGCCCTCCAAAATCTCCATGAAAAAACCTTTGTGGCTCATACTCACGAGGAGTTCCTGGATATTGCCGCCAACAAGCCCGGCTTTATCAAAGCTATGTGGTGCGGCGACGCAGCCTGTGAGGACAAGCTGAAAGAAGAGACAAACGGCGTTAAGTCCCGCTGCATCCCCTTTGAGGAAGAGCATTTGGATGACGTGTGTGTGTGCTGCGGCAAGCCTGCCAAGCATATGGTATATTGGGGCCGTCAATATTAAGTGCTGATATTGTTTTGAATTTTATATAATAAAAGGACGTGATACAGTTTTTGCTCTGTATCACGTCCTTTTACTTGCCTTTTGAATGGTAGTTTGATATAATATTTTCATTCTCTTAACAAATAATTTTGGGAAGGATGATAAACATGCAGGTGTACGCAATCATTATGGGGGTAGCCGCACTGGTATTTTTGGGTGTAGGGCTGCTGGTCTATAAAGGAAAACCCCATTTGCTGTTCAATGTGGGGAAAAAGGTGGACCGTGCCGTTTTTGGCAAGGCGGTGGGACTCCCGCTGCTGGTGATGGCAGGTGTTTGTGTGCTTAGTGCCGTGGTGGCATTGATTGGGGGAGAAAGCACTGCTTCCATTTATGCTACAGTCGGCGTGTTTGTGGCAGGATTTTTGGGATGTTTTGTGTGGATGGAAGTTATTAAGAAGCGCCATAATGTGAAGTAAAATGATAGATGACTATACATAAAAAGCGCAGAGCAGGGTGTTTCCTGTTCTGCGCTTTTTGTGTATGTGTTTTGAAAATGGATTATGCCAGCAGTTGGTCAATATAGTCAGCTACGCTCGTAACTGTTTTGGAGACAGATGCCAGTACTTCCTTTTCTGCGGAAATCGGAGCGGCACCATGAAAAGCAGTCAGCATGGGCAAATCGTTATTGCCATCGCCAATGGTATAGATTTCATCCGGGTCCCAGCCTTTTTTCTCTGCAAGCATACGGATTCCCTGCCCTTTGTTGGCCTCAAAGGCTGTTGTGTCCACATAGTTGCGGTTTACATGAGAAGCGGTAATGCCGGGATACCGCTCACTCATCATGGCGGCGAACCGGTGGGCTTCGGGGGAATTGGGGGAGACAGTACTAATTTGAATTACACCTGTAAGATTCCGCATTTCTTCGGCTTCCAGCCGTCCCAGGTTGCACACATAAGGCCATGCTTCATCCCAAAAAGGGTCCCCGGACTGGTGAATATGGATGGCAATGCCCTCCCGGGTAGCTGCTAAATAAAGAGGCATGTCGTCCAGCTGAGGAAAGGAAAGAATTTCGCGGGAAACTTTATCAGGTAATGCTGCTGCCCAAAGCAGTTTCCCCTCTGGCTCATGAATTGCTGCGCCATTGACACAAACCAAAAAGTCCACCGGGATATGGTATCTTTGTAATTCAGGAAGAATCATATTGTATGGGCGGCCCGTCACAATTCCAAACTGATTTCCGGCTTTTTGCCAACGCTTTACAGCATCTATGTTTTGCGGAATCAATTCTTCCCCCATATGGAAGGTTCCGTCAAAATCAGAAGCGAGGACTTTCATAATATTGCTCCATCCTTTCCAGCAGCAAAAGCTTTGATTCTTGTTTAACAGTATATCACTTTTCCCTGTAAAAAGCAAAAAGTAGATTTGGAAGAAAGAAAACAGGGGGATTTCCATTGCATTTTGTATGGGAATGTGATAAAATACCTCACGTAAGTTAGGTTAGGCTAACAAATATGTGTTACAACAGATACAGGAGAGGGAAAGGAAAGACCTGTTCATGAAATTGAGCGAAGGAATACCGGGAAAAACCTATCGGGTGCTGGACATTTGTCTGGCTATGCAGATGGAGCGCCGTTTGGAAGCGTTAGGGTTAACGCCTGGCGGCCATATTGAAATTATGAATAAGAAGCCCCACGGAGCAGTCATTGCCAAATTCCGTGGTTCACGGTTTGCCCTTGGCAAGAGCATGGCGGAAAAAATTCATATCGAGGAGGCAACCGCCTGATGAAAAATGAGAAAATTCAGCGTAAGGCTGGCGTGCCTGACCAAATGAAGACGATTCGAGTTGGATTTATCGGAAATCCCAACTGTGGGAAAACTACGCTTTTTAATGCATATACCGGCGCAAATTTAAAAGTGGCTAACTGGCCGGGCGTTACGGTGGAAAAGGTGGAAGGCTCCATGATTTTCCAGGGGACGCGAATTCAGCTGGTAGACTTGCCTGGGATTTACAGTTTGACATCCTATACGATGGAAGAAAAGGTCTCCCGGGAATATATCCTCAGTGACGATGTGGATGTGATTGTAGACGTGGCCGATGCTTCGGCACTGGAGAGAAACCTGTATCTTACCTTGCAGCTGATTGAACTGGGAAAGCCAGTGGTGCTGGCGCTGAATATGATGGACATTGTGCAAAAGCGCGGGATGGAAATCGATATGCACCGTTTGCCGGAGATGCTGGGAATCCCTGTAATTGCCGTTAGTGCCCGGAAACGCCGGGGCTTGGACGTGTTGATGCATGCGGTTCTTCATCACAGCGACAGCCGGGAGCGGACGCCGCTGGTTCATCACCACAGCCGCAAATCAAGACATCTTCACGACCACCATGACGAGTTTGCCATGGTGTACAGCGACGAAATAGAAGACAAAATCGATATTGTAAAGGCAAAACTAAAAGATAAGTATCCAGAGATTAAAAATCACCGCTGGCATGCCATGAAAATTTTGGAGGGTGACCCGGTAATCCTGAAAACTTATCCTCTTGACTTGCCCAAGGGGCTGGTAGACTCCTGTGGGCAGGAAATCATTAACGAGAAATACGATTTTATCGAAGAAATTATTGAAGAAACACTGGTAAACCGGGAAACAAAGGCAGCTCGTACCGACCGGATTGACCGGCTGCTGACACACCGGTGGTGGGGCTTCCCAATTTTTCTTGGCATTATGGCGCTGGTATTCTTGCTGACCTTTACAGTGGGAGACTGGCTGAAGGAATATATGAGCTTGCTGCTGCAATGGGTGTCGGAATCCCTGCGCAGTGGGATGGAAGCGGCCTCGGTCAACGAAATGCTGGTTTCGTTGGTGGTAGATGGGATTGTATCGGGTGTAGGCGGAATTTTAACATTCCTGCCTAACATTATCATTCTGTTTTTAGCGCTTGCCTTTTTGGAAGACAGCGGCTATATGTCCCGTGCAGCCTATGTGATGGATGGCATTATGAGCCGGCTGGGGCTTTCAGGAAGAGCGTTTATCCCTATGATTTTGGGCTTTGGCTGTACGGTACCCGCTATTATGGCTTCCCGCGCTTTGGAGGACAAACGTGACCGAATGAAAACCATGCTGGTAACGCCGTTTATGTCGTGCAGTGCCCGTTTGCCAATTTATGTGCTGTTTTCCGAAATGTTCTTCCCGGAGAATGCCATGCTGGTGGCCTACTCCATGTATGTGTTAGGGCTGCTGATTGCAATTCTGGTGGCATTTGTCATCCATCTGATTGATAAGAAAAATTCTGCCTATACGCTGCTGATTGAACTGCCCGAATATAAGGCGCCCAGCGGACGGACTGTATTCATTTATGTGTGGGAAAAGGTGAAGGATTATCTCACAAAGGCCGGAACCACCATTTTTATCGCGTCTATTATCATGTGGTGTATTTTAAATTTTGGCCCCACCGGTTATGTGACGGATATTGCCGACAGCTTTGGCTCTATGCTGGGAAAATGGATTGTACCGGTATTCCAGCCCATCGGCTTGGGCTATTGGCAGATTGTGGTGGCGCTCATCGCCGGGATTTCTGCCAAAGAAGTGGTGGTATCCAGCTGCTCCGTATTGTTCGGTGTAAGCAATATTACTACTACTGAAGGAATGGCCAGCCTCACTGCACTGCTTGGCGGAATTGGATTTGGCGCCCTGAATGCATATGCCTTGATGACTTTCAGCCTGCTGTACATCCCCTGTGTGGCTACATTGGCTACCATTCATCGTGAGTCTGGCAGCTGGAAGTGGACAGGGATGGCCGCCTTGTTCCAGCTGGTGCTGGCATGGTGTGTTACTTTCCTGGTATACCAGATTGGAGGGCTGTTTGTCTGATGGAATGGTTGATTCTGGGACTGATTGTGTTGTGGGCAGTTGTGGCGGTTATATGGATGCGTCGCCGCAAAAAGGCAGGAAAGTCCTGCTGCGGGGGATGCTCAGGATGTTGTGGCTGTCAACATAAAAAGGATTTTTAATGGGAGCTGGCCTTCGGGTCGGCTCTTTTTTTGCAGGGAGAAAATCATCCGGCTCTGAAAAAGGGGAAAACGGACAAACGACTTTTTGCACATTGACGCTTATAAAATAAATTTGTATAATAAATTTGCATAGATTTTTTTGAATTGCAGGAAGGTTCTTCTCTGCTATGAATAAAAAGGAGGTCGTTTTTTATGAGTACACCCCACAACAGCGCCAATCCCGGCGATATTGCCAAAACAGTATTGATGCCCGGTGACCCGCTGCGTGCCCAATATATCGCCGAAACTTATTTGAC
>DYBQ01000041.1 GCA_019418545.1 Clostridiales bacterium
CTCCAAGGCTGCCCGTTTTGTGCGTATGTGCGATGCTTTTGCCATCCCGGTGGTGAGCGTCGTGAACGCTACTAAGTTTGCTTCCGTTCGTGAAGCTGCAAAGCTTTCCAATGCTTATTCCGAGGCAACCTGTGCAAAGGTTGCTGTGGTTACCGGCAACGCCTATGGCGCTGTCTATATTGCCGTGGCTGGCCGCGGCGCTAACGCTGACGTAACGCTGGCATGGCCCTGCGCCGTGGTTTCCCCGCTGGCTCCCGAAACCGGCGCTATGTTCGCTTGGAACGACAAGCTGGCAGGCTCTGAGAACCCGGTGGAAGACCGCAAAAAGCTGATTGCCGAATATGCAAAAACCGAGTGCACCCCCTTTAAGGCTGCTGCTGACGGCCTCATTGAGGATGTGATTGAGCCTGCTGAAACCCGCAGCAAGGTTGTTGCTAATCTGGACATGCTTACCGGTAAGCGCGTGAGCCGCCTGCCCAAGAAGCACGCTAATATCCAGCTGTAATCCCGGTACTCTATTTGGAAACAGAAACAGGAGGAAGTTTTACCTATGAAAAATCTGAAAATTACCGTAAATGGCGTTGCTTATAACGTTCAGGTGGAAGAAGTTAACGGCGCAGCTCCCGCAGCCAGCGCTCCCGCTACTGCTCCGGCTCCTGCCGCTGCTCCTGCTGCAGCACCCGCACCGGCTGCTGCTCCCGCTGCTGCCCCGGCTCCCGCTGGCGATGCTGAGGTTGTGGCTGCTCCCATGCCTGGCACCATTTTGTCCATCAATGTGAAGGCTGGCGACAGCGTGAAGAAGGGCGATGTGCTGGCTATTTTGGAAGCTATGAAGATGGAAAACGAAATCATGGCTCCTCACGATGCTACTGTGGCTGCCGTTCATGTCAACAAGGGTGAGAGCGTTGATACCGGCGCTGCCATCGTTTCCCTCCAGTAAGGGGGTATTGCAGTATGGCTAAGAAAATTCTGATTACCGAAACCGTTCTGCGTGACGCACACCAGTCTTTGCTGGCTACCCGTATGCCTTTGAGCGATATGATGCCCATTTTGGAAAAAATGGACAAAATCGGCTTTTACTCCCTGGAGTGCTGGGGCGGCGCAACCTTTGACTCCTGCCTGCGCTTTTTGAATGAAGACCCGTGGGAGAGACTGCGCACCATTCGCAAGATGTGCCCCAACACCAAGCTGCAGATGCTGTTCCGCGGCCAGAATATGCTGGGATACCGTCACTATGCCGACGATGTGCTGGAATACTTTGTACAGCGCTCCGTTGCCAACGGTATCGACATCATCCGTATTTTTGATGCTCTGAACGACATCAAGAACCTGGAAGTTGCCATTAAGGCCGCCAAGAAGGAAGGCGCCCATGCACAGGTCGCCATCTCCTACACCACCGGCCCCGTGTTCACCCACGAGTACTATGTGAACTATGCCAAGACCATTGAGAATGCCGGTGCTGATTCCATCTGTATTAAGGACATGGCTGCCCTGCTGACTCCCTATGAGACCGAGGCTCTGGTGAAGGCTATTAAGGCTGCCGTGAAGATTCCCGTGCAGATTCACACCCACTACACCTCCGGCCTTGCTTCCATGTGCCTGCTCAAGGGCATTGAAGCCGGTGCAGATATGATTGATACCGCTATGTCCCCGCTGGCACTGGGTACTTCCCATGCTCCCACCGAGTCTATGGTGGCTGCTCTCAAGGGTACCGAGTATGATACCGGCCTGGATTTGGTGGCTCTCAGCGAAATCCGCGAGTACTTTATGGGCTTGCGTGAGAAATATATTAAGGAAGGCCTGCTTGACCCCAAGATGCTGGCAACCGATGCCAAGGCCCTGATTTATCAGGTTCCCGGCGGAATGCTCTCCAACCTGCTGTCTCAGCTGAAGCAGGCTGGCAAGGCCGACCAGCTCACCGCTGTGCTGGAAGAAGTGCCGCGTGTGCGTAAGGACGCTGGCTATCCGCCGCTGGTTACCCCCACTTCCCAGATTGTGGGTACCCAGGCTGTGTTCAACGTGATTACCGGCGAGCGGTATAAAATGTGCACCAACGAGTTTAAGGGTCTGGTGGCCGGTAAATACGGCACCACTCCTGTGCCGATTGACCCTGCTTTCCAGAAGAAGATTATCGGCAACGAGAAGCCCATCACCTGCCGTCCGGCCGATTTGCTGGAGCCCGAGCTGGAGACCCTCCGCAAGGAGTGCGCCCAGTGGGTGGAGCAGGAGGAAGACGTGCTCTCCTATGCACAGTTCCCCAAAGTGGCTACCGACTTCTTCAAAAAGCGCAGAGACGAAAAATATGGCATCGACGGCAAGCATGCTGATGCTGCTGCCAATGTGCATCCTGTGTAATTCTTTTTTAGTTGTATCACACAAGGGCTGCCAGCCGGATTCCCAAAAATGGGGCCGGCCAGCAGCCCTTGACTGATTTTGTGTGGAAATTGTGTCGGAATTTTGTGAGGTTTTTTAAAAATCGCTTTGTATGGTTGCATTACGGGTGTGAGGATGGTAAAATAGAATTGCTGTTTTGTGACCTGTGATAAGGTCTGAATTTATACGCGGAATTGAGATGAGCATATGGTACGCAGCATGACGGGTTATGGCCGGTGCGAAACGATTGTAGACGGCCGTGCGGTTACGGTAGAAATCAAGTCGGTGAACCACCGCTATTTTGAGTTTTCCTGCCGTACTACCCGCGGATATTCCTTTTTGGAAGAAAAGATGAAATCCTACTTGCAGGGGAAAATTGCCCGGGGTAAGGTGGATGCCTATATTTCCATAGAAGCACTCGAAAGCGCCCAGGCACAGGTGATGATAAACCATCCGCTGGCCGCAGGGTATGTACAGGCTTTGCGGGAACTGGCCGGCACCTATGATTTGCGGGACGATATTTCCGTTTCAACGGTAGCGCGGTATAGTGATATTTTTTCTGTTCACAAAGCCCCGGAGGATGAAGAGGCGGTGTGGAACAGTGTCCGGCAAGCGGCGGATGAGGCAATGGATTGTTTCCTGCACATGCGGGAAGCAGAGGGCGAGAGGCTAAAATCAGACGTTCTCGGCCGGGCAGGAACTATTATCCGGCTGGTGGAGGCCATTGAGGAACGTTCCCCTGAAACCGTGAAGGAATATCAGGAGCGTCTGCGCCAGAAAATCCAGGAGCTGCTGGGGGACAACACTGTGGACGAACAGCGGCTGCTGACGGAAACGGCTATTTTTGCAGACAAGGTAGCGGTAGCGGAAGAAACCGTGCGCCTGCGCAGCCACTTCCGGCAGATGGAAGAGATGATGGAGTCGCAGGAACCGATTGGAAGAAAGCTGGACTTTTTGGTACAGGAAATGAACCGAGAGGCCAACACCATTGGCTCGAAAACCGTGGATTCCCAAATTGCCTATCTGGTAGTGGATATTAAGGCGGAAATTGAAAAAATCCGCGAACAGATTCAAAATATAGAATAACTCCACAGGAGGAACAATACATGAAGCTGATTAACATCGGTTTTGGCAACATGGTTTCGGCCAACCGGCTGGTGGCCATTGTCAGCCCGGAGTCCGCACCGATTAAGCGGATTATTCAGGACGCCAAAGAAAAAGGCACCCTGATTGACGCTACCTATGGACGCCGTACCCGGGCGGTCATCGTAACGGACAGCGACCACGTAATCCTTTCGGCTGTACAGCCGGAAACAGTGGCCAACCGTTTGAATGACCGGGACGACGATATTACGGAAGAGGAGCTGGAAGATAATGAATAAGGGATTATTGCTGGTGCTTTCTGCCCCGTCCGGTGCAGGAAAGGGAACCATTATTAAGCGCCTGATGGATGATGACCGGAGCCTGAAGCTGTCGGTTTCCGCCACTACCCGGTCTCCCCGGCCCGGTGAGGTGGATGGAGAGGATTATTTCTTCCTGAGCCGGGACGAATTTGACGATTTGGTGAAAAACGGCGAAATGCTGGAGCACGCCGAATATGTGGGCAACTGCTATGGCACGCCCAAGGGGCCGGTGGAGAGCTGGCTGCAGGACGGCCAGGACGTGATTTTGGAAATCGACGTGCAGGGCGGCGCACAGGTAAAGCAGATTATGCCGGAATGTGTGAGCATCTTTATTTTGCCGCCTTCCATGCGGGAGCTGGAAAACCGTCTGCGCGGCCGCAGCACGGAAGGGGACGAGGTAGTGGATGCCCGTTTGGAGGCTGCCCGTCAGGAAGTCCATTGTGCCGAGGACTATGACTATGTGGTAGTCAATGACACTGTGGATAAGGCCGTAGAAGAAATTAAAACCATTATTGCCGCGGAAAAGCACCGCTTTACCCGCGTCAGTTCCATTGTAGAAAGGGTGTTGCTCGATGCTTAAGCCTTCTGCTAATATTATTGATTGTCCTCACAGCAGCCGCTATTCTCTGGTGGTGGCAGTGGCCAAACGTGCCCGCCAGATTGCCCAGGAAGCCCAGGATACCAAAACCATTTTGGTGCCAAAGCCCGTGGAGCTGGCTGTGCAGGATTTTGTCAACCATCGCTGTGTGATTATTGAACCCGACCCAAATGCACCTGAGGAAGAAGAAGCGGCTGTGGATACAGAAGAAGCTTCTTCGGAAGAGACAGTTTCCCAGGAAGATTCCCACACCGAGGGAGAAGCTGGGGAATAAGGTTCACGGTGCCTCTTTTGGGGTATCGGCAGGGCCCCTGCGGAGAATTTTCGCAGGGGTTTTCATTTATCTTTCAGAGGCAACAGGGAAGAACAGGTGAGAAAAATTGGAAATTGCCAAAGTGGCGGTGGAAAATGCCGTTTATCATTTTGACAAAGCCTTTGACTATTTAATCCCTCCCGAGCTGTCTAAGTGTGCTTTGCCGGGATGCCGGGTGATGATACCCTTTGGCGCAGGGGGAAAAAGCCGGCTGGGAATTATTTTGGCCCGGGAGACCGAAGCGGAATATTCCTATGAGAAGTTAAAACCGCTGCAGTCGGTGCTGGATGACAAGCCCCTTTTGTCGGCAGAATTTTTAAAAATGGCATTTTGGCTCAAGGAGCGGTATTTTTGCACCCTGTTTGATGCAGTAAAGCTGTTTTTGCCGCCGGGAATGAATTACCGGCTGTACCGGCAGATTTCTTTTTCTCCGGGGTTCACCAATTTTGACAGGGAAGCCTTTACGGACGCCCAGTGGCAGCTGATTGCCTGCCTTCGGGCCTGCCGAAAGCCGCCGGAGCTGAGGGAATTTCTTTCCAGATGTGGTGTAACAGAGGATTGCCCGGCGCTTTTGGAGCTGGAAAAGCAGGGGGTGATAACCCTTTCCAATGAAGTTTCCCGCCAGGTGAATGACGCCACCGTGCGGATGGCCCGGGCAGTGGAAGAGCTGCCGGAGGGGGTGAAGCTCAGCCCCCGGCAAAAAGAGGTCTATCAGGTACTGCGGGAGGTGGGGCCTGCATCGGTAAAAGAAGTTTGCTATTTTACCGGTGTGACGCCGGCAGTGGTGACGGCTTTGGTTAAAAAAGGCGGCGCCCAGCTGTTTGAGCAGGAAGTATACCGGGGAAGCGGCCAATATGTGCAGGCAGAGCCGGAAAGGGAAATCTGTTTGACAGATGAACAGCAAAGGGCTTATGAAAGCCTGCTTGCCCAGTATCAAAAGGGGGAAGGGGGCGTGTCCCTTCTCTATGGCGTTACGGGCAGCGGAAAAACCCAGGTGTTTATGCGCCTGATTGACGAAGTATACCGCCAGGGCCGGGGCGTTATTGTGATGGTGCCGGAAATTTCTCTTACGCCGCAAACCATTTCCCTTTTCCAGCGGCGATATGGACAGGGGGTGGCGGTATTCCACAGCGGCCTTTCCCTTGGCGAGCGGCTGGACGAGTGGAAGCGCATCCGGGACGGCAAAGCCCGCATTGCAGTGGGGACCCGCTCTGCCGTGTTTGCGCCCTTTGAAGATTTGGGGCTGGTGATTTTGGATGAAGAGCAGGAATATACCTATAAATCCGAATCGTCTCCCCGATATCACGCCCGGGATGCAGCCAGATTCCGGTGTGCCTGGCACAAGGGGCTGTGTGTGCTGGCTTCGGCTACCCCATCGGTGGAGAGCTTTTTTCTGGCTCAAAAAGGCAGATACACCCTAAATGGCCTGACTTCCCGCTATGGGAATGCCCAGCTGCCGGAGGTACAGGTGGTGGATATGAATGAAGAGCTGGAAAGAGGGAATCCTTCCATTCTCAGTGCACCCCTGATGAATGCATTGCAGCGGAATTTGGAAGAGGGGAAACAGTCGATTCTGCTTCTCAACCGGCGGGGATATCACACCTTTGCTTCCTGCCGCGCCTGCAGCGAGGTGATTACCTGTCCTCATTGCAGTATTTCCATGACCTATCACGCGGCCAATCACCGGCTGGTGTGCCACTATTGCGGCTATTCCGTCCCCTTTACACAGGAGTGCCCCTATTGCCATCAAAAAGAAGTACACTATTCCGGCTCCGGTACCCAGCGGGCAGAGGAAGCTTTGCAGGAGCTGCTTCCAGAGGCTTCGATTTTGCGGCTGGATGCAGACAGCACACTGGCGAAAAATGCCTATGAAAAAAAACTGAGTGCCTTTGCCCGGGGGGAATATGATTTGATTGTGGGAACCCAGATGGTGGCAAAAGGGCTTGATTTTGAAAATGTGACGCTGGTGGGTGTGCTGAACGCTGACCAGATGCTATATAACGATGATTTCCGCAGCAATGAGCGGGCGTTTGATTTGCTGACGCAGGTGGTTGGCCGCTCGGGACGGGGAAAATATCCGGGTATGGCGATTATCCAAACCTCTACCCCCGAAAACCCCACGTTCCGGCTGGCAGCCCGGCAGGATTATGATGCGTTTTATCAAAGCGAAATCCAGTTCCGCCATGCCATGCTCTATCCGCCTTTTTCGGATATCCTGCTTTTTGGGTTTGTGGGAGAGCAGGAAGCGGCAGTGCGCGATGGAAGCTGTTGGCTTCTAAACCGCCTGCAGCAGCTGGCAGCAAGCGAATATCCCGAGCTTCCCATGCGGGTGCTGCGGCCTTCTCCGGCATCGGTTGCCAAGGTGAGCAATAAGTACCGGTATAAGCTGATTATCAAGTGCCGGAATAACCGGCGCCTTCGGGAAATGGTGTCGCGGCTGCTGCTGGAATTTGCGAAACAAAAAGAATTTTCCCGGGTTACGGCGTTTGCCGACTGTAATCCGGACAGTATTTTATAAGGAGTGAAAGAAAATGGCAATTCGCAATATCGTAAAATTTGGTGACGAAGTATTGAATAAAAAGTGCCGTCCGGTAGAAAAATTTGACCATAAGCTGGCAGTTTTGCTGGATGACATGGCGGATACCCTTTATGAAGCGGACGGAGTAGGTCTGGCTGCCCCGCAGGTGGGCATCCTGCGCCGTGCGGTGATTATCGACGTAGGCGAGGGGCTGATAGAGCTGATTAACCCTCAAATCGTGGAGGTCAGTGACGAAACCCAGACGGATGCCGAGGGGTGCCTTTCCAATCCGGGAAAGTATGGTTTGGTGGAGCGCCCCATGCGGGTAAAGGTACGGGCACAGGACCGCAACGGCAACTGGTATGAAAAAGAGGGCGAAGGGCTTTTGGCCCGGGCTTTTTGCCATGAGCTGGACCATTTGGAGGGCGTGCTGTTCACTTCCCGCGCCAGCCGGATGCTTTCTGCTGAGGAATTGCAGGGTTAAAAGGAGGCTTTTGCCATGAGAATCGTGTTTATGGGGACACCGGATTTTGCGGTGCCCTGTTTGCAGGCGCTGCTGGACGACGGGCATGAGGTTTGCGGTGTGTTTACCCAGCCGGATAAACCCAAAGGGAGAGGCTATACCCTAACTCCTCCGCCAGTAAAGGAGCTGGCGCTGCAACACCACTTGCCGGTATATCAGCCCAGCAGCCTTCGCACTGGGGAAGCCTTTGAAATTTTGGAAAAACTGGCTCCCGATTTGATTGCCGTGGTGGCTTATGGAAAGATTTTACCGAAAGAAATTTTGGATTTGCCGCCCATGGGCTGTGTAAATGTTCACGGCTCTTTGCTGCCCAAATATCGGGGCGCAGCGCCGATTCAATGGGCAGTGCTCAACGGAGACAAGGTGACGGGTGTTACCACCATGTTTATGGCCGAGGGGATGGATACCGGCGACATTCTGCTCACGGCGGAAACCCCCATCCCGGAAAACGAGACTTCCGGGGAGCTGTTCGACCGGCTGAAGGATATGGGCGCAGGGCTGCTGCTGAAAACCATTCACGGGCTGGAAGAGGGCGTACTGGTGTCTATTCCGCAGAATGAAGCAGAAGCTACTTATGCCCCCATGCTGTCAAAGGAGCTTTCGGCCATTGACTGGAAGGCTTCCGCATGGGAAGTCCACAACAAGGTGAGGGGTTTGTCCCCGTGGCCAACCGCCCACACCATGTTCCGGGGTAAGCGCATGAAGGTGCTGGAAACGGAGATTTTCCCGGAAAAGAACGGGGAGCCGGGCAAGGCATTTTCGGAGAATGGGGAATTTTTTGTCTATTGCGGAACAGGAGCTGTCCGGCTTGCCATGGTGCAGCCGGAAAACAGCAAGAGAATGGCAGGAAAAGCCTTTCTGCTGGGTCATCCGCTGGATAAAAATACCGTTTTGGGATAAAATAGCGGCAGACACTGTCTGCATCCAATTTCCTCTGGAATTGGAATTTTGATGGGGTTGTAGGGGCGGCTATCAGCCGCCCGGAAGTTTCAGGCCGTTATCCAGAAAAGGGGCAGGCAATGTGTGTCCCTGCAATTGAACCTTTATGACCACCAAAGGAGCTGTATCATGCCGTACATGTATTTTAATTTTCAATATCTGGCGTTTATGCTGCCTGCCATCCTCCTGTCCTTTATTGCACAGATGATGGTGAAAACCACCTATGCCAAATATTCCAAAATCCTCAACCGCCGCGGACTCACCGGCGCCATGGCTGCCGAGCAGGTGCTCTGGGGCAACCATGTGCCCGGCATCCGCTTTGAGCATATCCGGGGGAACCTTACCGACCACTTTGACCCCCGCAGCAATGTGATTGCCCTGTCCGACGGCGTTTATAATCAGGCTACCATTGCCGCTGTGGGCGTAGCTGCCCATGAAGCCGGCCATGCAGTCCAGCATCACACCGGATACTGGCCCATCCGTTTGAGAGGCGCTTTGGTTCCCATCACCAACCTTGGCGCAAATCTGGCAACCCCGCTGATTCTCATTGGATTTTTGCTGCCGGTGCAGTATGACTTTGTCATCTATTTGGGGATTGCCCTGTATTGTCTGGTGGTATTGTTCCAGGTCGTCACACTGCCGGTAGAATTTAATGCCAGCGCCCGGGCAATCCGTGCTTTGGAAGAAGGGAATATGCTGGACGAGGAAGAATTGAAGGGAGCCAAAAAAGTGCTGCGGGCGGCTGCACTCACCTATTTGGCCGCAGCCTTTACGGCATTGCTTTCGGTGCTGTATTATTTGATGATAGCCGGTAACAGGAGGGAGCGTTCCTGATGAAGCAGGATGCACGAACTGCCGCACTGCAGGCGCTTTTGCAGGTGGAGGAGAGCGAAGGATATTCGAATATTGTCATCGATAAAACCATCC
Organism: Clostridiales bacterium; assembly: GCA_019418545.1. Lineage (GTDB taxonomy): Bacteria > Bacillota > Clostridia > Oscillospirales > Acutalibacteraceae > Heritagella_A. Next base: position 9,595 of record DYBQ01000041.1, read on the forward strand.
GGCAGATGGAGCTGCCGCCAAGAGAAGCTGCACTTGCGTCTGCACTGTTTTATGGGGTGCTGGAAAAACGCATTGCGCTGGACTGGGCGCTGGGGCGATTTTCCAAAAAGCCGGTGGAAAAGCTGGATGCCCCTGTGCGGGAGATTTTGCGGCTTTCTGTGTATCAGCTTTTGTACATGGACAAAATCCCCGATTCCGCCGCTGTCAACGAAGCCGTAAAAGCCTGCCGGAAAGCGGGGAAAAGCAGCGCCTCTGGTTTTGTCAACGGCGTGCTGCGGAATTTCCTCCGCCACCGGGAAAGCCTTCCCTGGCCTCAAGGCGGGGACGAAGCCCTTTCCATCCAATATGGCTGCCCGGTATATTGGATTCGTTTTTGGCGGGAAGCCTATGGGGAGAAATTTTGCCAAAGCCTTTTGGAGACACTCACACGTCCTGCTTTTCTGTATGCAAGGGTAAACCCGCTGCGGGGCAGTGTGGAGGAGTTTGTGAAAAAAGCGGCCGAAACCGGGATGAAAGCAACACCGGCAGAAGCCATCCCCGGCGCAGTACGGCTGGAGCACACCGGCTCTGTGGCAGAAAATCCCCTCTATCAGGAAGGCTGGTTCCATGTGCAGGATTTGTCCTCCCAGGTGTGCTGTATGCAGGGCGGCATCCGGCCCGGGATGCGTGTGGTGGATGTGTGCGCGGCGCCCGGAGGAAAAACCTTTACGGCAGCCCAGTGGATGGAGAATCAGGGGGAGCTTTTTGCCTATGACCTTTATAAAGGAAAGGTTGGGCTAATTCGCTCCGGCGCAGAAAGGCTGGGCCTTAGCTGTGTACAGGCGGCAGTCCGCAATGCGGAAACCCCTGCTTTTTCGCCGGAAGCAGCCGATGTGGTGTTCTGTGACGCGCCCTGCTCAGGGCTGGGGATTCTGCGCCGCAAGCCGGAAATCCGCTATAAAAAGCCAAAAAGCCTGGAAGGGCTGCCAAACTTGCAGGAAAGAATTTTGCAGCAGACGGCCCGGCTCGTAAAGCCTGGCGGAAGGCTCGTCTATTCAACCTGTACCCTCAACCCCGCAGAAAACGGTCAGGTGGCCGATGCATTTTTGCAGCAGCATCCAGAGTTTTCCCCAATCCCCATCACCATACCGGCAGGGATGAGCCGTGCGGTACAGGAGCCGGAGCATCATTTTACCATGACACCCTTTGCTTGTGGGACAGACGGCTTTTTTGTGGCTGTATTTGAAAAAAAAGCGGGAGAATAACGAGGAGAGAAAATCGTGAAAACTGACATCAAATCTATGACGCTGGCTGAAATTAAAGAGGCCTTCCGGCAGGAGGGGCTGCCCGCTTTCCGAAGCCTGCAGGTATATCGCTGGCTGCATCGGGGCGTGGAATCCTTTGACGAAATGTCTGATTTGTCGTTGGAGCTTCGCCATAAGTTAGCAGAAAAATATTACATATCTGTAGCAATTATTGAAAAAAAACGGGTTTCAAGGTATGATAATACCGTGAAGTACCTGTTCCGCCTTCATGATGGACAATATGTGGAGTCGGTTTTGATGGAATACCATCACGGCTATTCGATATGTATTTCTACCCAGGCAGGATGCAAAATGGGCTGTACCTTTTGCGCAACCGGACAGGGCGGATGGCGGCGCGACCTTACCCCTTCTGAAATGCTGGCACAAATCCAAGCAGCGCAAAAGGATTCAGGCGCTAAGGTTTCCAATATCGTGCTGATGGGGATGGGAGAGCCGCTGGACAACTATGAAAACGTCCTGCGGTTTTTGGAATTGGTTTCTTCCGATGAAGGAATGAACATTGGGGCAAGGCATATTTCCCTTTCCACCTGTGGACTGGTGGAAAAGATTTATGATTTGGCTGACAGGAAACTGCAGGTAACCTTGTCGGTTTCCCTCCATGCGCCCAATGACCAAATTCGTTCCCGCACCATGCCGGTCAACCGAAAATGGAACGTGGAAGCCCTTTTAAAAGCCTGCCGGTATTATGCAGAAACCACGCATCGGCGGATTTCCTTTGAATATGCTATGATAAAAGGGGTAAATGATACCGATGCCTGTGCACAGGAGTTGGCCCGGCGGCTCAAAGGCATGTTGTGCCATGTCAATTTAATCCCGGTAAACGATGTAACCGGGGCAAATTACCGAAAGAGTTCTCAGGATAGGCTGCAGAGATTCAGCAAAATTCTTTCGGATAAAGGAATTCCCGTTACCGTGCGGCGCACATTGGGCTCAGATATTGAGGCTTCTTGCGGCCAGCTGCGGGGGAAACACGAAGAGGAGGCGGGTAAACCATGAGAACCGTCAGTCAAACCGATATTGGCCTGTCGAGAAGCAGCAACCAGGATGCCAGCGGCTGCGGGCTTTTGCCGGATGGCGCCTGGATGGTGGTGTGCGACGGGATGGGCGGGGCCAATGGCGGAAACGTTGCCAGCGAAATTGCCCTGTCCTGTATGCAGCATCAAATCAGTTTTGAATATCAGCCTGGAATTTCTTCCGATGCTGTGAGGAATCTCCTGACGGCGGCAGCTTATACGGCCAATTCTCAAATTTATGACGCTGCAAAAAACAATCCGTCCCTTTCCGGTATGGGCACCACGCTGGTGGCAGTCATTGTTACTAGGGGACGGGCACACATCGTTCATGCGGGCGACAGCCGGGCTTATCTGATTTCATCATCGAGTGTCCGGCAGCTGACCATGGACCACTCCATGGTGCAGGAGCTGTTAAACCGGGGGGATATTACTAGGGAAGAAGCGGTAAACCATCCCCACAAAAATATTATTACCCGCGCTCTGGGAGTGCAGGAAATGGTGGATACTGATTATACAGAGATTCCTTTTGAGGAAGGGGAAACCCTGCTTGCCTGCTCAGACGGCCTGAGCAATTATATCCATGCCGAGCAGATATTCCAGTATGCCAAAACATGCAGCGGGCAGGAGCTGGCAGACGCACTGGTAAAAGCGGCGTTGGACAAAGGCGGACGTGATAATATCACAGTGACATTGATTGAAAACTGACAGCACAGGATAGGAGTGGAATTTCATGGATAAATATACAGGAAAGCGGCTGGACGGCCGCTATGAGATTCACGAGCTGCTGGGTGTAGGCGGTATGGCAGTCGTTTATCGCGCCTATGATACGATTGACGACAGGACAGTGGCCATAAAAATCCTGAAGGATGAATTTTCCGGGAACAGCGAGTTCCTCCGCCGCTTCCGCAACGAGTCTAAGGCCATTGCCGTGTTGTCCCATCCCAATATCGTCAAGGTGTATGATGTGAGCTTTGGTGACAGGATGCAGTATATCGTGATGGAATATGTGGATGGAATTACGCTGAAAGAATATTTGGACCAGCAAAAGGAAGTGCGCTGGAAGGAAGCCATCCATTTTACCGTGCAGATTCTCCGTGCCCTGCAGCATGCCCACGAAAAGGGGATTGTCCACAGGGATATTAAGCCCCAGAACATTATGCTTTTGCAGGACGGTACCATTAAGGTCATGGACTTTGGCATTGCCCGCTTTGCCCGCAGCGAAACCCGTACTATGACGGATAAGGCAATTGGCTCGGTACATTATATTGCGCCGGAGCAGGCCAGAGGCGATTTGACCGATGAAAAGGCCGACATTTATTCGGTCGGTGTGATGCTGTATGAGATGATTACTGGACAGCTTCCCTTTGAAGCGGACAACGCCGTTTCGGTAGCCATTATGCAGCTGCAGGCAAACCCGACCCTGCCCCGGGAAATTAACCCTGATATCCCTGAAGGGCTTCAGGATATTACCATGAAGGCCATGCAAAAGGTCCCTTCCCAGCGGTATCAGTCGGCTGCCGAAATGCTGCGGGATATTGAGCAGTTCCGCCGGGACCCCAGTGTCCGGTTTGAGTATAAGTATTTTGTAGATGACACCCCAACCAAATATGTGGACGCCATCAACACAGTAAAGGGGACTACCGGTCCGATTTCTTATAACGATGATTATGAGTATGAAGAGGAACTGGTCAAGAAGCAAAATTCCAGCCGTGCCAAAATGGTGGTGGCCGGCATTGGCACGGCATTTTTGATTATGGCGGTAATTTTGGGCATTATTTTGGTGTTCAACCGGTGCAGCGCCCAAAATGAGACAGAGGAAACCGTTATGGTCCCCAATTTTGTGGGAAAGGTGTATCAGGATGAGATTTTGAACAATCCTGAATATGAGGATTTCACATTTACTACCCAAGACGGAAACGACCCCAATCAGGATGCCGGTGTGGTATTGAAACAAACCCCCAACCAGGGAATCAACGTGAAGAAAGGACAGGAAATTGTCCTGACGATTAACCAGACCGGGGAACCGGTGTCTGTGCCGGATGTGACAGGGTTTACACAGCAGCAGGCGGAAGATGCCCTGAACAGCCGGGAGCTGATTCCCAACGTTATCACAGTGGCTAATGATGAAACGGCAAAAGGATATGTAGTGGGCACAAACCCGGATAAAAACACAGAGGTAAAGCCCGGAACAGAAATTACCGTATACGTTAGCAGCGGGCCAGAAGAAAGCATTGCCGTACCGCAGGTGATTGACAAGTCTTTGGAGGCGGCAAAGGCGGAAATTTTGGCAGCTGGTTTGACTGTTGGCGAAGTGAAAGCTCAGGATGACAGTTCAAAAGCAGAAAATGTGGTGATTGAAACCAATCCGCTGCCGGGCGTAAAAGTGGCCAGCGGCACTAAGGTGGATATTATCTATAGTTCTGGCAAGCAGTCCAAAAAGACAATCGATGTGATTGTCAACCTTCCCAAGGAGGTCAATGCCGATTTACAAATCAAGGTCTATCTGGATGGTGTGCTGCAAAAAGAAGATACTGTAAATCCCAGTTATAACGATTTATATCCCCTCAGCTTTGAAGGGACCAGCGGCACGCAGGAGCTTCGGGTCACCCTGAACGGGCAGGACTATATTGCCTTTAAGCTGGACTTCGATTCCGGCACGCCCACCGAGCTGTGGAGTTATGACTTTGTCCCGGATGAGAGCACGGAAAGTGAAGACGAGACAACTTCCTCAGAAGATAACGGCTTCAATTTCTGGGGCTGACTTACAGTGCAGCATATAAAACCGGAGGAATCCATGGAGCAACAAGGATTATTATTAAAGGGCATCGGCGGCTTCTACTATGTGGAAGCTGCCGATGGAAACATATATGAATGTAAGGCCAGAGGGATTTTTCGAAAGAAAAAAATGGCGCCCTGTGCCGGCGACCGGGTTACCATTTCTTGTGAAGAGGACGGCACCGCCTCTATTGAGGCAATTGCACCGCGGCGCAATGAATTGATTCGCCCGCCGGTTGCCAACATAGACCAGCTTTTTATTGTGGTATCCGTCAAGGAGCCTTCCCCAAGCCCGCTGATTATTGACAAAACCATTGCAGCAGCTGAAAACAAGGGAATCGAGCCAGTGCTGATTATCTCCAAAACAGACTTGGAGGATGCCGGCTGGCTGTGTGAAATTTATCAAAAGGCGGGGATTCCCTGCATTTGCATTTCTTCTGTTACGGGAGAGGGCGTTGAGCAGGTGCGCGCGCTGCTGAAAGGGAAGATTTCGGCGTTTACCGGCAATTCGGGCGTGGGAAAATCGAGCCTGCTCAATTGTGTAGATTCGCAGCTATCGCTGGAAACAGGCGAAATCAGTCAAAAGCTGGGACGCGGCCGCCACACGACCCGTCAGGTGGAGCTGCTGAAGCTGCAGGACGGCGGCTATGTGGCGGATACACCAGGATTTTCGTCCATTGATATTGAGCGGTATGAGCTGGTTCGAAAAGAGGATTTACCCGGCTGTTTCCGGGAATTTGCACCCTATTTGGGAGAGTGCCAGTTTACTTCCTGCTCCCACACCTGTGAAAAGGGATGCGCGGTGCTGAAGGCCGTGCAGGAAGGAAAAATTGCCCCTTCCCGCCACGAAAGCTATGTGACCATGTATCAGGAGGTTAAGGACATAAAAGAATGGCAAATGAAAGACAAGTCTGTATGATTATTGGCTCTGCACCGGTGGAAGGGGACAAAATCCCCGAGGATTTCCGGGCAGAGGACTGTTATGTGATTTGCGCCGACGGCGGGCTGGATACGGCCCGGCGGATGGGGATTCGGCCGGATTTGGTGGTCGGCGACTTTGATTCTGCCGAAACGGAGCCGCCGGAGGATGTGGAAACCATCCGTTTGCCGGTGGAGAAGGACGAAACGGACATGTTATATGGCGTGAAGGAAGGAATGCGCCGCGGCTACAGCAGTTTTGTCCTTTTGGGAGCTTTGGGCGGGGAGCGGTTTGACCACTCCATTGCCAATTTGTGCGTGCTTTCCTATATTGCAGACCGGGGCTGCCGGGCTGTGATGGCAGACGGCAAAACGCGGGTTTTTGTTATTTCCAGCGGGCGCCTTGTGTTTACGGATTTAAAAGGTGCAACCCTTTCCGTATTCCCATTTGGTGGAAATTCCTGTACGGTTACGTATAAGGGACTGCAATATCCGCTGCTCCACTATCCTCTTCAGCTGAATGATGCTTTAGGGGTGAGCAACTGCATTGTCGATTCCAGGGCAGAAGTGATTCTCCATCAGGGGCGGGCACTGGTGATTGTGCAGGAGCAGTGAGAAAGTTTTTATATGGGAAAATAGGTTTGCATCACAAAGGCCTTTTCCTGTATGCGTTTGATAAAATGCAAAAAGCCATAGCCTCACATGTTTTGTGGGCTATGGCTTTTTTTATGTGCTTTTATGGATATGTCCCGCTAAAAGAAAGCTGCTGAAAATGGTTACTTAATATCCCGTTTGCGGAAGGACAGCAGCCCGCACAAAAGGAAAAGAATCATGAATCCAAAGCTGACCAGCAAGCACCGCCCTATCAAATCCTGTGTCAGAGGGTCATACAGGGCATTCATGCAGCTGGAAATCAGATAAGAAGGCAGCTGGTTTTCGATGTGAAGCACTTCCCGCAAAAACAATTGGAGAAGGGAAGCACCCAGCAGAGAGAACTGCATGATACAAAAGCTCAGAGCCATAGAGCCGCCGGACTGCCGCAGCAAAAAGGCTACTGCTGTGAAGAGGGTGGAAAAGGCAAACGTCAATAAAATTTGCAGGGCGGCAATGACAATAGCATCCGTCACAAAGGTTTCAGAAGCCGTTCCCACTCCCCAAAAGAACAGGGCGGGAAGAAAGGTAAACAGGAAATAGCCTGCGATATAGATGAGAGAGATGAACCATCCCACCAGGGTTTTAGAAAGGAAAATAGCACTGCGGCCAAAGCCATGGGAAGCAATATTTTTCATGGTGCCATAGCCGAATTCCCCCGCTGCAAAAATCGAAACGGAAATACAGGCCAGCAAAGGCGTACTGGTGCTGAAACAACGGGGAAAATATTCCAAAGCGCCAATCCCCGAAGGCGCGCCGCCATTGGAAAATTGAATGAGCAGCACATTGGCAAGCGCCAGCCCGGCGTTGATGAGGAAGCACACCCAAAAGGACTTGAGACGGCGCAGTTTGTAAAAATCGGAAGAAAGAAGATTTTTCATAAGATATGTACCACCTTTTCAGTTTTTTGCCTTCCCAAAAGCTACTTCGGCCCGGGAGGTCACCTGAATAAAATATTGCTCCAAATCACCCTGGCGGACGTGCAGGGAGCTGACCAGAAGCCCTGACTGTACCAGAGCCCGGTTGATTTCGCCCGGTGCTTCTGCGGCTTGAGGCAGCAGAAGGCCGCCGTCGGCAAGAGGACGGATATCCGACTGATGAAACCGGTCACGAAGGATTTTTATGGCTGCTTCCCGGTCATCAACCTGGATTTCCAGCCCGGAGCGGCAGCGTTCTTCCAGCTCTTCCGCCGTGAACTGCTCCAGCATCATCCCCTGATGGATAATGCCATAGCGGGTAGCCAGCTTGGAAAGCTCCCCTAAAATGTGGCTGGAAATTAGCACCGTGATGTTTTCCTCCCGGTTCAGCCGGTGAATCAAATCACGCACTTCCACAATGCCTGCCGGGTCAAGGCCGTTGGTGGGCTCATCCAGGCAGAGAAACTCTGGTTTTCCCGCAAGGGCCAAAGCAATCGCCAATCGCTGCTTCATGCCCAGGGAGAAATTCCTGGCTTTTTTCTTTCCGGTATCAGCCAGCCCAACAATTTCCAAAATCCGGCCGATTTCCCGGTCGGGATTTTTTACTCCCAGCAGCCGGCACTGGGCCTCCATATTTTCCCGGGCAGTCATGTGGGGGAATACGGCAGGATATTCAATCACAGTCCCGATTTTGTGCCGCTGCTCTTCCAAACGGCTGCTGCCCATTAAACGGATAGAACCGCTGGTAGGCGCTGCAAGCCCCACAGCCATTCGAATCAGGGTGGTTTTGCCAGCCCCATTTTTTCCGATAAGGCCGTAAATATCTCCCCGATGTACTTCCATATCCACGTGGCTTACGGCAGTTTTTCCGCCAAATTGTTTGGTCAGGTCTTTGGTTTCCAACACAGATTCCATAATCAACACCTCTTGTATGATTGTGTTAGTGTATTAGATTCTTAATACAAACATACAATACAACTTTTGCCATCTGTTGTCAAGAGGGGTTTTCATTTTTATTTTTTGTTTTTTTCAAAAAAGGGTGTTCCCAAAATGTATGGGGAACTGTTTTCTTGGAATAAGAAAGGAAAAATTCGGTAAAAATAAGGATAACAAAGCCAAGGCAAAAAGGGAAATGTAAATAATTTATGAAAAACGTGAAATTCCCAAAAAAGCCCTTGATTTTTCCTATAAAGGTGTTAAAATAGGTTTAGCACTCAAATGGAATGAGTGCTAAACACAAAAGCGTATTTTATAAATTCTCTAAGGAGGAATTTTCAATGACTATTAAGCCTTTGGCAGACCGTGTCCTGATTAAAATGCAGGAAGCTGAAGAGACCACCAAGAGCGGCATCGTGCTGGCAAGCTCCGCACAGGAGAAGCCTCAGATTGCAGAGGTTATCGCAGTAGGCCCCGGCGGTATGGTAGACGGCAAAGAGGTTACCATGTTCCTGAAAGTTGGCGATAAGGTAATTACCAGCAAATATTCCGGCACCGAAGTAAAGGTGGACGGCCAGGAGTATACCATTGTCCGTCAGTCCGATGTATTGGCTGTTGTTGAATAAATAAATGAGCTTTCTTTTTAAAGCGTTTTGATTGGAGGATTTGCAATTATGGCAAAGCAGATTATTTATGGCGAGGATGCCAGAAAAGCACTGAAAAGCGGTATTGACCAGCTGGCCAACACTGTAAAAATTACACTGGGACCCAAGGGCCGCAACGTGGTTCTCGATAAGAAGTTCGGCGCTCCCCTCATCACCAACGACGGCGTGACCATCGCCAAGGAAGTGGAGCTGGACGATCCCTTTG
>DYBQ01000042.1 GCA_019418545.1 Clostridiales bacterium
GTATGATAGAATAGCCGTTAAAATGTAACAATTCAAATTGCGAATTTCTTAATAATTATATCGCAGTTAGACAGATATTACAACCACCAATTTGTGTTTTTAACAATATAAATAAATAAAAATGCAAGTTATTGGTTTGTTTGACGATTATCAAAAGCGCGTGAAATATATCCATTCCATTATATCAAGAATATAAAAAACAACCGCTGTTTTTTTACAATAAAAACAGCGGTTGTAATAGAAAAATTGATTTTAGGTAATGGGCTCCATACAGTAGACGTAACGGGCGAAAAAACTACCCAGCCATGACACTACCGGTCCAATGGCCAGAGCAATCAGTACTGTAACTACTCCCACTGTGCTTCCCAGCAGAAAACCAACCAAAATAGCCATAGCATCCCAAGTGACCCGTACTGCAAAGAAAGGAAGCTTTTTCCACCGATTGACAATTAAAAACGGGATACAGTCATAGGGCGCCATCCCGAGATTGGCTGTCATATAGGAAGCGGCTGCACAGACAAATACAAATAATACTGGAATCATAATCACAATTCGCACAGGCAGGCTCCATTCACTTGCAGGAGGGAGACATTGGTTCCACAGCCAGGAAAAGAAGTCGCATACATATCCAACCAGTACCATGTTTCCAAGAGTCCCCAATCCTATCATACGGGGATTTACAAAAATAACAATAATGGCAAGAAGCAGATTCATGCTTAGCTGGCAGGTTCCAAAACTGATGCCTGAAATTTTGGAAAACCCGAGATTCATACAGGCACAGGGGTCGGTTCCCAGATTTACCCGAATCAGAAGCGATAAGGTAGCTCCCATAAAGAAAACGGAAATTAGCATTCCGAAAATGCGGCGCAGCAAATGAGCGTCGCGATTACGTTGAAATAACAAAGAGATTCCTCCAAAAGGCAAGGCTAGATTTATGGTTTGTGCAGTCTGGGGAAAAACAGGATTACCAGTACCCAGAAGGCTTCATAAAGAATGAGAGACAAAGTGGAAAGCTGCTGCAGGCCCGAATAACAGGCCAGAAAAGCCACCAGCACAAAACCAAGGATAACAGCCACCGACTGCATTACGGCAGCCAGTGTCAGGTTGCTTCTGGTGCGGATACAGGCACATAGCATTCTTATCATAGAGACAGAACGCCCTCGAGTAGCCAATAAAGCAGGAGCCCGCTCAGGGTTTTGTTCTGTAACGCGGACAAACTCATTTCCTAAGGAATCCGGCAGAATTCGTACCGAGTGGGAATCCAGTCCAAAGGCACTGGCAACAAAATTCCCGGTGATATTGGGGTCACAGGTACGGACGATTAGACTGATGCCGTTAATTTCCATTCTCTGCAATTCCCGAGAACGATGAGGGTCTGCACGATAGCTCAGGATAAACATGGCTACCAGTTGGCCGCCAATAGCCAGATAGGCGGCTTTCTTTCCGCCAGCAGTTAGCTTTCCCTCATCTTCGTGGGACGGAGGGTCAATGTGATGGGCTACTAGTAAATCCCGGTTTCCAATAAGTACCCGGTGTCCGGCTACCCAACCAGTAACCCCTCTGCCGTCCTCATAAATGGGCTTATCTACCCGGGGCAGGATTTCTCGACGGGTTTTGATAATTTGGTCAAATACGCTTACCAGAGGACCGCCAGCGGCGCACATAAGAGCAGTCGCTTCTATGATTGCTTCATCAATACGCTGATTCCCAAAGGTTTTAATACCGCTGAGAATGATGGTACCCTTCGGGAATAAATCCCGGGCATCCAGCATAACAGCATTAACAGAACTGAATTTTTCCACTGCTGGAAAACCTACTGCCATGGCTCCGAATTTTTTACCGAGAACTGCTAAGCGGCGTAAAAGAATGTTCCCTCCCAGTAATCCTGTAAATGGCACGCAAATACAGGCGGCAGCTGTAAACGCCGAAAGTGCTTCAAAAACACTGTGAGAGATAATCAGGCAGGCAACACACAAAGCCAGAGAAGCAATAAGACCAATTGGGGCCATCGTTTGGCTGCCAGTTTCCAGAGGGTCGGGTTCATAAGAGCTTTGTAAAAAGCGGCTGAGAAATCCCGTCTTTTGTTGATAGGCGATGGCAGGAGAATCGAGTACACAATCTTTAGCAAGCTTTAGTGAAGTATTATAGTCGTCATACAGCTGTACCGCATATTTAGCTTCCCGAGAAGAGACAAATCGAAAATTTATCCAAATTCGCCGAATCATGACCAGCTTACCTAGGGAATTTAGGAAGAGGGCGCCGGATGCCAACACAGAATATAGATGCAGGGAGCCGCTCATAATTTCATCGGGGCAAAAACAGGCATAGATAGACTGTATAAGAGCGGCGGCAGCAGCCAAAGCCAGCCCGCTGTCAGAAGTTGCCTGAAAACGGAAAAGTGATTGTAAACCACTCAAAATCATGCGGAAACAAATTCCCATACACAACAGCAGAAAAATCAAATTCAATATCATGTAGGTGATAGCAGCAGCTTCTTTTGAAAACTGCCATCCAAAAAGCCCTTGAAATTCTCCCATTAAGCCAAATAATCCCAGCAAACCAGTGCAAAGTCCTGTTACCAAAACCCGCAGCATCAATTCCCGCATACTGGCCCGCAAATCATGAGAAACAGAAGGCGCATCGGAAGGTGCATTAAAATCATCCAGCTCTTCTTCCGGTATTGGCTGCTCTGGCAAAGCTTCTTCCTGAGGTTCGTCTCCTTTAAGTGCAAAGCCTTTTTGCAGGGCCTTCTTTTTCTTCATTTTTAAATTGTGTTTTTTGCGGCGCTCTGCTTCGGCTTCTTCTTTTTTACGCATTTGCTCTTCATAATACCGGGATTCTTCCCGGAGAGCAAAATCCAAAACATCCAAATCCATTAAATGGACTGGCTTAAGATGGGGGGCATAAGAGGGGCCTTCCCGGGCCTTTTGCGGCATTTTGGGACGCCGTGGAGTTTCATCGACAAAGGGGTTCTGGCTTCCATCATCCGAGTTGAAAGCGTTTTTGGATTGAGAAGGGGGAACAGGCGCTTGTTTTGGAGGAGCCTTTTTTTCTGGTAAAGGTAATACTTTTAACTCTGGAGTTCCTGCCTTTTTTTCCTCTTCATCATCTTTTTCTACATGCTGAGGAGCTGTCTTCTCTTCTGGCTTTTCAGTGACAACAGCCGAAATTTTGTCATCAGTTTTCTCGGCAGGCTTTTCTGGACTCACTTCGCTTTTTTCCTGTGCCGCAGCAGAGCTTGTCTCCTGCTCATGATTTTGGCTTTCTTCCAAAGTATCATCAACGGAAATGGCATTTTGAGAAGTTGTTTCCATTTCCGGCTTGTTTTCTTGTGTGGGAAGGGGGTTGGATTCTACAAGAATAGCAGGGGGGTCATCTGTGAAAATAGGAGCAGGGGCAGTTTCCTTTTCCTCTTCAGAAAGGTCGGGTGTATGTATTGGCGCATCAGGGCTGACAGAAAAAATTTCCTCCCCATGGTCAATCCCTGTTTTTTTGGGAAGTGGATGGACTACGCCGAATTCTACAGTTGGAGAAGTTTTGGGATTAGCGGAGGCTGCTTCCTGGGCCTTCCGGCGGCGCTCGTCATGGAGTTCTCGAAAACGGTTGGCAATTTCCTCATCCAATTCTGGCTCTGGAGCATCGTTGTAGTTATGGAGGAAAGGGTACACCGGGGAAGAATCATTTTCTGAAGGGGCAGAGTCCTGCTTATCCGAATCATCAAACCCTTGCTGATATTCTTCGATAGGTTTTAGAGGAAGGCCATAGTAAACATCCTCGGCTTCGTCAGCTGTTTCCTCTCGAAATCGCTTGGGACGATGGCCAAAAAGTTTTTTCCAGGGGGCTTCTCTGCGGTGGGAAGGAGGCTCTTCTCTGGCAGGAGGGGGCGGAACTGGCTCCCCGGTTTCTGGCGGAGTGACCGGCTCCTTTACAGGGGAACTGGCAGCTTGCGCTCTGTGTGCTGCAGAGCGGTTTCGGAGAGCCTGTGCTTCCTGCAAAATTTCATCTACCAGTTCATCGTTTGAACGTTTTTTATCATCCATAAAGGTATCCCACGTTCCTTTCTGAAAAGTTTGGAGAGCCGCCGTTATCGACTTTTTAAGCCAGCTCTTTGCCGGGCTATTTCATAACAGACCACACCGCAGGCAACGGAGGCGTTTAGAGAATTGATATTTCCCTTCATTGGCAGTGATATGATAAAATCAGATTTTTCTTTTACCAAGCGGCTGACACCAGAGCCTTCGCTGCCTACCACTACGGCCACAGGTCCTGTGTAATCTATGCTGCACCAGGGCTCACCGTCCATGTCAGCCGTATAAATCCACACGCCTCGTTCTTTTAACTCATCAATGGCTACAGCCATATTATTTACCCGAACCACAGGAACATATTCCACAGCACCGGCAGATGCCTTACCTACTGCATAAGTAAGCCCGACAGAGCGCCGTTTCGGGATGACTACACCATGAGCGCCGGCACACTCTGCAATACGGATAATGGCGCCTAAATTGTGAGGGTCTTCCAGTTCATCACAAAGGATTAGGAAGGGAGCTTCTCCCCGCTGCTGTGCCAGTGCAAAAATATCATCCATTTGTGCGAACTCCTTAACAGCGGCAACGGCGACAATTCCCTGATGGTTAGCATTGCCGCACAGCGCATCCAGTTTTCGGGAATCGACCTCTTTAATAGCGGCGCCAGCCTTTTTGGCTTTTGCTATCAATACAGAAATAGAGCCGGTATGCGCCGTGCGAGAAACATAAAGGCTGTCAATCGTCCGTCCGGCTTTTAAAGCCTCACTGACAGCGTTGCGTCCGGCAATAATATCTTCGCCCCGAGAATGGGGAGTATTATTATTATTTTGGGGTATCATGGGAAATTTCCACCTTTCCTGTTTTTTAAGAAGGAAAATGATATAGTTTAGAGTTCGCGGAAATTGCGCCACAAGAAGACGCAATCCCACATTTTATTATAAGTATAGCATATTTTACCCATTGCTGAATACAGAAAAACAAAAAAAGACGGGATTTCAAAAAAAGCAAATATCAGAAATAACAACAGTTTTTGATAAATTTTGGCAAAAATACTTGACAATTTACAAAAACTATGATAAAAACCAAATAAGTAATGGTAGAGGTGCGGGTTTCAAGAGTATATGGATATTATGGGGCACAGTCCATGGAAAGGGAAAACCGCCGAAGGACCGATTGTCTGCCCGAGGCTCCGGTTCTGGCCCATCGCAAAAAATGCGGTGGTCTGTCACGAACGTGGAGCGCTATCATTTTTTGGAAAAGCAGACTTTTCCCATGAACGCTTCCAGTTCGGATGCCGTTTATGGGTATTTTTTTGCCCATTTCAAAGCAGTTATCAAAATTAAGAGGAGGAATGAAGCGTGAAACATGCAGGAAAACGGAAATTCCTGACAGGGGCACTACTGCTGCTGGTGGTTGCAGTATTGTTTACCATGACAGCTTTTGCGGCTGAAACAGAAGGAGAGACCGTCAAACCGCAAATGTATGCAACTTTTTGGTCGTTGGTACCGCCTATTATTGCAATTGGCCTAGCATTGATTACCAAGGAAGTCTATAGCTCGTTGTTTATTGGAATTCTGGTAGGAGCAGTGTTTGCCTCAGATTTCAGTTTTGAGGGAACAATGAACCATGTACTGGAAGAAGGCGTTGTGAAGGTGCTTTCAGACAGCTATAATGTGGGAATTCTGGTGTTTTTAGTCATTTTGGGTACAATGGTATGTCTGATGAATCGTGCAGGCGGCTCGGCAGCGTTTGGACGATGGGCAAGTATGAAAATTCATTCCAGAGTAGGGGCACAGCTGGCCACCATTGCACTGGGAGTGTTGATTTTTATTGATGATTATTTTAACTGTCTTACGGTGGGAAGCGTAATGCGGCCTGTCACGGATAAACACAGAATTTCCCGGGCAAAGCTTTCCTATCTGATTGATGCAACTGCAGCGCCGGTTTGTATTATTGCCCCCATTTCATCATGGGCTGCGGCGGTTACAGGTTTTGTAAAGGGAGAAGACGGATTTTCTCTGTTTATCAATGCAATCCCCTACAATTTTTATGCCATTCTCACCATCGTTATGATGGTTGGCCTGGCGGTTATGAAGGTAGATTATGGTCCCATGGCCATTCACGAATATAACGCTGCTCGTAAAGGGGATTTGTTTACCACCGGAGCCAGCCCCTATGACAATGATTCCGAGCGCGAAGCGGCTCCTACGGGAAAAGTAATTGACCTGTTAATCCCCATTCTTTGCCTGATTGTTTTCTGCGTAATCGGAATGATTTATACCGGTGGATTTTTCAGCGGAACTGATTTTGTCACAGCTTTTTCCCAGAGTGACGCTTCGGTTGGCTTGGCATTGGGAAGCTTTTTTGGCCTGATTGTCACAATTATTCTGTATATGGTACGTCGGGTACTCAGTTTTAAAAAGTGTATGGCCTGCCTGCCGGAGGGCTTCAAAGCGATGGTCCCGGCAATCTTGATTCTTACTTTTGCCTGGAGCCTGAAAGCGATGACTGATTCCTTGGGGGCTGCAGAGTTTGTAAAAGCAGCGGTTAAGGAATCGGCTGAAAGCTTTATGATGTTCCTTCCTGCCATTATTTTCCTGGTTGGATGCGGACTGGCTTTTGCAACGGGAACCTCTTGGGGAACTTTTGGAATTCTGATTCCCATTGTGGTGGATGTGTTCAGTGCGACTTCCCACGAACTGATGATTATTTCCATTTCCGCCTGTATGGCAGGCGCTGTATGCGGAGACCATTGCTCGCCTATTTCTGATACCACCATTATGGCCTCAGCCGGTGCACAATGTGAACATGTGAATCATGTTTCGACACAGCTGCCTTATGCATTGACAGTAGCAGGAATTTCTTTCCTAGTATATATTTTGGCTGGCTTTGTCCAGAATCCATGGATTTGCCTGCCAATCGGTATCATTATGACGATTGGCTTCCTGTTTGTGATGAAAATGCTGAGGAAGGATAGAGACTTGGCATAGCGGTAAGGTAATCCTGCTAAAAATAAAAAACCTCCCGTTTGTAAACGGGAGGTTTTTGTTTGTCAATAATCTTTATCCTACAATCAGTTTGCCTTCCGGCAATACAGAGCCGCGATGGTTGCCCCCACGGATGCTGATGGCCAAAGCCAATGATACTGGCCCGACCCTGCCAACAAACATCAAAAAGCCCAGGAGAATCTTGCTGAAATAATCCAAAGTAGGCGTTACGCTTGCAGACAGGCCTACTGTGGCAAAAGCGGAAACAGCTTCAAACAGAGCATCAATGCCGCTTAATTCTCCATTAAGAGTAAGGATAACACCCGTTACGACCATGACTAAGGCAAATGCGGTGAGCATAATGGCCAGGGATTTATATACCACTTCCCGGCTGATACGGCGCCGGTGAAAAACAGCTTCTTCATACCCTCGGAAAACGCTGAAAACAGTACATATCAGGACTACCAGTGTGGTAACTTTGATGCCTCCTCCGGTAGAACCGGGACAGGCACCAATAAACATGAGCATAATCGTTATAATTTTAGAAAAGTCATGCTCATCAGCAATGTTGACGGAAGCAAATCCCGCCGTACGGGCGCTGACTGATTGAAAGAAAGATACATTCAGGCGGGAAAAGAAATTCATATCCTTCATGGTAGAGCCAAATTCACTGCAGAAGAGGATAATCGTTCCGGAAATCAGCAGGATTCCTGTGAAAATCAGGCAAACCTGTGAGTGAAAGGACAGCTTTCTGGTTTGCTGACGCAAAATCCGCGGACGCAGTTGATTATAGTATACATCACTGACCACCACAAACCCAATGCCTCCGACAATAATGAGGAAGGCGACGGTCAGCGAGATTAGCGGGTCTTCAGCATAGGGGATTAAGCTCATATCAGGTGTTTTTATTCCAAAAATATCAAATCCTGCATTACAAAATGCCGAAACTGATGTAAATATGGAAGCCCATATTCCAAATAAACCGTATTCCGGCACCAAACGAATCATTAAAATAGCAGCGCCTATTCCCTCGCACACCAAAGTAAAACGAAGGATGATTCCTAATAGCCGCCGGACATCCAAAGAACTTCCATTAGCGCTTTCACTGGCCAGCCAAAGCTCACGTAAACCCATTTTTTTGCGTAAAAGCACAGAAAAACCGGTAGTAATAGAAGCAAGCCCTAGCCCGCCTATCTGTATCAGGCATAAAATAACCCCCTGCCCAAAAGGGTTCCAATGGCTCCAAGTGTCAAACGGGGTAAGCCCGGTTACACAAGTAGCCGAAGTAGACACAAAAAACGCATCAACGGGATGGGTAAATGTAAAATCACGGGAAGAAAACGGCAGCCATAACAAAATGCTGCCGAGAGTAATCACCATCAAAAAACTCATCACGATAAGCCGTACCGGTGGGGTATCTTTCATCCGTCCGGCCAGCTTTTCTCCAAAACTGGGATTCATTCCTATCTGATTCCTCTCTCAACATAATAATAAAAATTCACACAGCCTTATCCCGCTGAACAGGGAAAACTATGGAATCCGAAAACCGGCTTTTTTTAACAGTGCGCACAGGGGCAATCCCAATACAACACATACGACCAGTTCACCGGCTCCCACCGAAACAGCACTGGCGACATAAGCGGCCCAGGAAAAGTTTTGGAAAGAAAAGCCAATGTCGGAAAGGCAGGCAAGTTCAAAGCCTACAATCACCGTGTTTGTCAGTACTGGCGGCAGAGAAGAAAGTACCGGAAGGCCCTTAACCTGGATTTTCCGCAGGGCATAGCTGAGCAAAGCGGCCAGCAATGTTGCCAGTGTTCCGAAAAACCAGTCCACAATACCAAGCGGGCTTGCCAGATTGGACAGCAAACAGCCCAGCGCCAGGCCGGGGATAGCTGCCGGAGTAAATACCGGCAAGATGGTAAGGGCTTCGGAAAACCGAAACTGAAAAATGCCGTAAGCCAAATTCATGGCGGCTGCAACATAAGTCAGAACGGTGTACAGGGCAGCAATTACAGCTGCCTCCACCAGAAAGCGCACACGCGCACTTCCAGAGCGGGGAAGGTTGTCGTTTAACATATTCAATTCCTCCGTAGTATTCTTTAAGGTCAGGAGTTTGCGACTGACCATGCCCTTCTCCTAAAGGCAAAGCCAATAGGTTGATTTTGAAAGGCACGAACTAAGAATACTACCATTTGGCAGTAAAAGCAACAATCCGCCGATTCTCTGCATAATTTCATATATAGTATACGATTTTTTTAATAAATTACCGGTAGTTTTATAGTGTTTACTTTATTTTTTCTTTGTGATAGACTATACACTGCATGACAAGGCCGTGCTTGTTATGCAGTGCATCGCCCCAACCGGTGCAAAATTTTGGGAATGCTGCTATAAGTAGAGAGCAGTGTTCCAGAATGAGAGGTGTTTTATGAAAAAATCAGGCAATCCTGCCGGCAAAGGCCGCGCCGCACGTCTTTGGGAGCTTACTAAAGGCAGCCGGGGCTTTTTCCTATTGGCCTTTGTTTCTGTGATTTTCGCTGTAATCACCAACTATCTTACGCCGCAGGTTATCCGCATAACAGTGGATTCAGTTTTGGGAGACAAGCCCTTTTCGTTACCGGGGGCACTGGTGTCCTGGATAGAATCTCTGGGCGGACGTCAGGCATTGCGGCAAAATTTGCTGTTGTGCGCGGCGTTTGCCCTTTTCTTTTCCCTCTTGTCGGGACTGTTTAATTTTTTATCCCGAATGGGGATTGCGAAAGGCAGCGAGGGGGTAATTGTACGGCTGCGTGACCGACTTTTTGGGCATATACAAAAACTGCCCTATTTGTGGCACAGTTCTCACCAGACAGGTGACATTATTCAGCGCTGTACCAGCGATGTCGATGTGGTTCGGAATTTCCTCATTGACCAATTGTTGGAAATGGTTCGAACAATTTTTTTGATTGTGATTTCTTTGGCATTGATGTTTTCCATGAATGTTCCTCTTTCCCTCATTGCGCTTGCCTTTATCCCAGTGGTAATGCTGTATTCCGGCCTGTTTTTTAACAAAATTGGCCGGAGGTTTCAACAGGCCGATGAAACCGAAGGAGAGCTTACTGCCATGGCACAGGAAAATTTTACCGGAGTGCGGGTGGTTAGAGCTTTTGGTCGGGAAAGATTTGAAATTGACCGTTTTGAAAAGAAAAACAACCAGTTTTCCAATATGTGGATTCATTTGGGACATATATTGGGATTGTATTGGGGAATCGGTGACTTTTTCTCCAATTTGCAGGTAATGGTTATTGTAGTGGCCGGATGTTTTCAGGCTTCTGCCGGGCAGCTTACCGATGGTGAATTTTTGGCCTTTGTAGCATATAATGCCATGCTGGTGTGGCCGGTGCGGAATTTTGGTCGGATTCTCAGTGAACTGAGTAAAACCAAGATTTCCATAGGCCGTTTAATGGAAATTTTGGAAGCACAGCCAGAGAAAGACGTGCCCAATGCCAAAACCC
The DNA here is from genome assembly GCA_019418545.1 of Clostridiales bacterium. Lineage (GTDB taxonomy): Bacteria > Bacillota > Clostridia > Oscillospirales > Acutalibacteraceae > Heritagella_A. Next base: position 10,507 of record DYBQ01000042.1, read on the forward strand.
CTCCCATGGATGGGGATATTGTTTTCCGAAACGTCTCGTTCCGTTACAACGAGAACCGGGAAGTGCTGCAAGATATCAATTTTACGATTCCGGCAGGGAGTACTTTTGGAATATTGGGCTCTACTGGAAGCGGAAAATCAACACTATTTTATTTGTTGGACCGTTTGTATGAACTGGAGCCGGAAGATGGCACCATTACCATTGGCGGGGTGGACATCCGGGAGATTTCTCTGGATTGGCTGCGGGGACATATTGGGATTGTCCTGCAGGAGCCGTTCCTGTTTTCCAAAACTATACGAGAAACGATTTCTGATGGAGCTTCTACTCGTGAGCTGGAACAGGTCCGCTATTCTGCCCGGCTTGCTGCCATTGATGATACCATCCTTGGTTTTTCTGAAGGGTATGATACCATGATTGGTGAAAGAGGCGTCACCATTTCCGGCGGTCAAAAACAGCGGGTAGCCATTGCCCGTATGCTGATGCAAAATACGCCTATTAAAATCTTTGATGACTCCCTGTCCGCGGTGGATATGGAAACTGATGCTAAAATTCGGGATGCCATCCAGCATCAGGTAACCGGGACAACCATTCTGATTGCCCACCGGATTACCACCCTGATGAATGCCGACTGTATTGCCGTTATGGATAAAGGGCGTATCGTACAAATGGGGACTCATGAACAGCTCATCCGGGAAGATGGAATTTACCGGCGTATTTATGAAGCGCAGGGATTGAGTACCGGAAAGGAGGAAAACCTGTGAACGACAAATACCGTGATATAGAGCAGAAGCCTTTTTCTTTAAAAATCTGGGCAAAAATGCTTCCTTTCCTCAAGCCATATCGCTGGCGCATTCTGTTTATTATTGTTATGATGCTGTTTAATGCTGCAGCAGACATTTCCTATCCATTGTTCCAGGGATATGCTATTGATACATTTGTCATACCACAAACCGTGGAAGGAATTTGGCCGTTTGCGATATCCTATTTTTTGCTTTTAACCTTGCAGGCTGTCAGTACACTGGTGTTTTTCCGCAGTGCATTGGTTGTAGAAATGTGCTTAGGACGGGACTTAAAACGCTCGGTTTTCAACCATCTGCAGGAACTGAGCTTTTCCTATTACAATGTTACCCCAGTAGGAACTATGGTTGCCAGGACTATGAGCGATACTAATAAAATTGGCTCTATGTTTGCATGGAGTCTGGTGGATATCTTCTGGGCGGCAGCTTTTGTGCTTGGAAGCATGATAACCATGCTTTTTATTAACTGGAAGCTGGCATTGCCCATTATTGCCATTGTTCCGTTTATTGCAGTTATTACCGTATTCTTTCAAAGAAAAATTTTGGCTGTAAACCGTCGTGTCCGCCGTATCAATGCAGACATTACCCGTGCCTATAATGAAGGGATTACAGGAGCCAAAACCAGCAAAACGCTGGTAATTGAAGAACAGAATTTGAAAGAATTTTCGGATATCAGCGAAGAAATGCGTGTTTCCAGTGTCCGTGCCACCATGCTCAATGCCTTGTATATCCCACTGATTGTGTTTTTCAGCTCCTTGGCCGTTTGCTTTGTGTTGGTGCAGGGAGGGTATTTGAACTTGCAGCAGGCTCTGCAAATTGGTACGCTTTCGGTGTTTATCAGCTACGCCTTGAGCATTTTTGAGCCAATTCAGCAGCTGGCGCGTATTATTGCCAATTTTATCTCCATTCAGGCCAATATTGAGCGGGTAATGGATTTATTGGAATTAGAACCCAGGATTCAGGATACTCCCGAAGTGATAGAGAAATATGGAACCAGTGTGGAGCCCAAGCGGGAAAACTGGGAGCCGATACAGGGGGATATTACATTTGAAGATGTGAGCTTCCACTACCCTGACGGAAAGGAAGAGGTGCTTAGCCATTTCAACCTGCATATCCCAGCCGGAACAACGGTGGCTATCGTGGGAGAAACCGGGGCAGGAAAGTCTACCCTGGTAAACCTTGCCTGCCGGTTCTTTGAGCCTACTGGAGGGCGGATTCTGATTGATGGAAGGGATTATCGGGAAAGAAGTATGCTTTGGCTGCACAGCAGTATTGGATATGTGCTGCAGACACCGCATCTGTTTTCCGGTACGGTACGGGAGAATATTCGATATGGACGATTGGATGCTTCGGATGAGGAAATAGAGGCAGCAGCTCGCCTGGTAAGCGCCCATGATACCATTATGCATATGGCCAATGGGTATGACAGCGATGTGGGAGAAGGCGGTGACCTTTTGTCAACTGGGGAAAAACAGCTGATTTCTTTTGCAAGGGCTGTTTTGGCTGACCCGAGAATTTTTGTGCTGGATGAAGCAACCGCCTCTATTGATACCCATACAGAAGCACTCATTCAACATGCAATTTCTACCCTGTTGGAAAACAGAACTTCCTTCCTGATTGCACACCGGCTGTCTACGATTCGAAAAGCAGATTTGATTCTGGTTGTACGCCATGGAAGAATTGTGGAGCAGGGAAGCCATGAGCAGTTGTTATCAGCAGGAGGTTACTATCACGATTTGTATACCCGTCAATTTGAGCAGGAGGCAGGAGAAACCGTTTTTGAAAATTCCTGAGCCATCCTAATAATTAGTGTGTCCCCCCATCTTCGAACATGTTCGAAGATGGGGGTTCTTTGTCTATAACCTTAAATCAATGGTTGGAATGAAGCGATATATGAAGATTTATTAAAAAAGTGATAATATTATAGTTGAATATGGCAATTTTGCAGTTGCTAGTTGCAATTTTTGCATGATATTCTAAGGGTGACAAGACAGAAAGTATTTTGATTTTGAAATAGAGAGGAGGTAAAAAATTAAAAATCCCGGCATTGAAAAAAAGAAAACAAAGAGAGGAGAGGATTGAATTTGAAAAAGAAAAAGTCGATAGCAGCCAAAGTAGTAAGCGCAATCCTGACTATGGTTTTGGCAGTACAGCCAATGGGGACAGCTTTGGCAGCAACAGCAGGGCAGCCGGTTTCAGAACCACTTGAAACTCTGTTTTCTGATGATTTTGAAAGTGATGATATCGGAACAGACTGGCAGTTTCCCTCTACAGGAGAGTTTACTCTGGAAAAAGATGAGCAGGAAAACACCTGGTTCCGTGTGAAGGGCTTACCGTGGGACGGAAAAGCCTATGTCAATGACGGCTTGGAGGAATGGAAAAGCTATTCCATCCAAATGGATTTTATCATCAATGAATGGATGATACCTGATGCCGGAATGGCACCGTATGATTGTGTTGGTGTTGTGGGCAGAGTCCAAGGAAATGACAAAATAGCGGTGTATTATCGCAGAGCTTCCAAAACCCTGGAGCTCAATAAGATGTATGGCAATGAAGGCCATGTTTTGATGCAGAAGGCCTATGAATTGAAAGAAAATACCTGCTATACTATGAAGCTGGAATTGGCGGGGAATATCTTCTTGGCCTATGTTGCAGAAAAAGGCGAAGGCTTTGGTTCTCCTGTGTTGATTTATGAAGACACAGGGAACAGCGGGCCGGTGATGGAATTTGGCGGCGCAGGCGTTGAGAGCGGAGGATGCGACGTATCGGTTGACAATTTTGTTGTCGAGAGAATTTCCGATGAAGCCCCGGAAATCCCGGTAGAGGGCATTTCGCTGAATAAAGAAGAAATGCTGCTGAAAAAAGGGGAAACAGAAGCCTTGACAGCAGAGATTGCACCAGTAGCAGCCTCCAACAAAACCGTTTTGTGGAAGAGCAGCGATGAGAATGTTGCCGTGGTAGATGAAAACGGTGTTGTAACAGCAGTTTCTGCTGGTAATGCCGTGATTACGGCTTATGCACAGGCAGATGAAACCAAATCAGCCGAATGCAAAGTGGAAGTATACGAGCAGCTCCAATGTGAAACATTTTACTATGTTGCACCAAACGGCGATGATGCAAATGGAAACGGCAGTGAGGAAAATCCTTTTGCAACCATTCAGCGTGCAAGAGATGAAATCCGCAAGCTGCAGGGAAATATTCCTGACGGCGGCATTACTGTGTATTTGCGGGAAGGTGAATATTATCAGAGCGAAACACTGGAATTTACCCCTGAGGACAGCGGCAAGCCTGGAAAGCCCATCGTCTACACCTCCTATCCCGGAGAGCAAGCTGTAATTACCGGTGCAAAAGATATAGACGGATGGAAGCTGCTGGAAGAAGTCCCTTATATGTCGGAAGAAGCAAAAGGGAATTTGTATGTAGCTGATATTGAAAAAGGCTGGCGTTTCCACGATTTGTATGTGGATGGTGAAAGACAGCAGGTTTCTCAGCAAATGGAAACCATTCAATTCCGCCAGTGGCCCCAATTTAGCGGTGCTCTTGGAGAGCCGGACACCAAATTCCTGGAGCTGAACCCTGAAAAAGGTATCAAAGTCCGCTTTAATGAAGGCGAACTGGATGGCCTGGAAGGAAATCCTGATATTGAAATCAATTGCATGACCGTAATGTTCTGGAATGCATTGCCGATTCTGACGGATATCAATGAAGAAGAAAATACGGCATACCTGTATTCCTATAATCCCTGTAACTTTGGTGGTCAAAAGAATTGCTTTAATAGTAGAGAAGGAGGATGGTACAGCATCCTCAATGATATTAAATATCTTGACCAGCCCGGCGAATGGTGTGTTGACAGCCGTGCGGGTAAGGTATACTATTGGCCAAAAGACGAAAACTTTACAAGTAAAAGAACAGTGGCACCTGTCCCCTATGAATTGATTCGCTTCCAGGGGGATGAAGAAGACCAGAACTGGGAAAAGCAAGTAGAATATATTACTCTGGACAATCTGGTGATGGAATATACAGACCGTCTGCCGGAAAGCCAGTTTGACCAGTACCCGGAAATTCGTAATGTAGAAAACCCTGATGGAGCCATCTTTATGCAGGGCGTATCTAACTGCCGTGTGACCAACAGCGTAGTTCGGCATACGGGCTCCTATGGATTTACTTTAAGCCACTATGCGCAGGAAAATGAAATTCTGCACAACGAAATTGGTGATTTGGGAAGCGGCGGCGTAAACCTTTTGGGTTATGGAGCCGGCACTACCGACTTGAACAAAAACAACGTGATTATGTATAACAATATTCACGATTTGGGCCGCGCCCCTTATTTGCATACGGCAGGTGTAACCATATTCCAGAGTGGCGGGAATACGGTGAGCTATAACTATATTTCCAACTCTCCCTATGCCGGCGTTACCATTTTGGGAATTGAGCTGGCAAGCTTTAATTCCAGCTATAATGGCGCAGCATGGGATTTCTTTGGAGACCAATCCAGACAGTTTGGCATGCGTTGGGATGAACTGGAATTAAACAAGGATTATACAAGAGAAGAATCCAAAGCCTATCTGCACAGCCGGGATAATACGGTTGAGTATAATATTATCGATGAATATATGAACGGACTGGAAGATGGCGGCGGACTGTATGCCTGGGGCTGTGGCTATGACAATGCCTATCTGAACAATATTATCATCAAAACCCAAAAAGGCATGCACTGGACGTTCCCGCTTTATATGGACGACCAGGTGGACCGTATGACAGTGGCCGGAAACCGGATTTGGTCCATGGAACAGGGCACCACGAACAAGGGTGACAATGTGTGGTCTGACAACCTTGCTGCATGGCCCGAGAAGCCGGATGGATATGATGAGCTGTATAATACCATTATGAGCAAGGTGAACGAAGCCGGCGGCTATATTGTTTCCGAGGACGTTGGTACCTGTGTTTTGAACAGCCCGGCAGACGGTGCAGAAAATGTGGATTTGCCAGCAACTCTTTCCTGGTCACCAGCTAAAAACGCCAGTAAATATACAGTAGAAGTTGCTTCGGATGCGAATTTTGAGAATGTTATATTTGAGCAGCTTGAGCTCGATACAGAAGTGACACTTTCTGATTTGCAATATGAGACAACCTATTATTGGCGCGTAACAGCTCATGGACTGGCTGGTGGACAAACTGTCAGCGATATTGCAGCATTTACCATTAAAGAGCAGGGGATAGCTTCGGTACCAACCAATGTCAAAGTATATAATGACTATGACAGTGTTCTGATTAAATGGACAGAGAGTCTTAACACCACCTATGACATCTATCGCAAGGCCGAAGGAGATGGGAATTTCGAGAAAATAGCTTCGGGAATTCCTGTAGGAAATTATCTGGACAATTCCGTGCTGCCCGGAGAGCGATATGAGTATTACGTGAAGGGAGTAACTCAAAAGGGAGAAAGCGATGCTTCCGAAACCGTATCAATAACGGTAAACTATACCAAACTCCTGTTTGAGGATAATTTTGATAACGGTGCAAGCGACCAATGGACAGAGACCAACGGAAAAGAGATGTCCGTATCAGACGGTGTTTGCCATTTGGACGGCAGTGGATATTCATTCTTTGTCAATGTCGGTGATAAAGAATGGGTGGATTATGCGGTTGAAATGGATGTAAACTTTAAGGGAACAACAGAGAATGCACCGGATTGGACAGGGTTTGGCCCCATAACTCGTGCTGTAACTACTGGAGATTTTAATCAGTTTGTTTCCAGAGGAGTAACCGGGATTCAGGAAGCAATTATGTGTGATGGCAACCGCTACTGGACTTATTTTGACAGCAGAGACGCCTTTGACTTTACTCAAAATGAGTGGCATAAAATGAGGGTGGAGCATACAGGAAATCTGATGCGCTGCTATATCGACAACCAGTTAATATTTGAAGTGGAGAGTACAGGATTTAAGCCTTATGGCGGAGCTGGTTTTGGCTTTATTTATGAAATCGCCGATGTTGACAATTTCAAGGTGATTGCAGTAGATGAAACACCTGCTTCTGCTGACAAAACTCTGCTTCAAAAGACCTATGACTATGCCCTGACCCTCAGCACGGAAGGTGTGACTGACAGCGCTAAAGCCTACTTTGAAAAGGCCGTGGCAGAAGCTAAGGCCGTACTGGATGATGCCAATGCCACTCAGGAAGAAGTCAACACTGCATGGGATAATCTGCTGGAAGGCATCTGGGCACTGGGTTTTACCCAGGGCGACAAGACCATGCTGGAGCAGTTGATTGCCAAGGCAGAAGAAATGGAAGCCAATTCTGATAAGTATGTACAGGATACCTGGCAGCAGCTGGTGGATGCTCTTGCCAAGGCAAAAGAAGTGATGGCAGACGGCGATGCGATGGAAGAAGACGTACAGCCGGCAGCAGAAGCCCTGCTGAATGCAATTTTGGCTCAGCGGTTTAAGGCGGACAAATCGATTCTGGAGAGCTTGGTAAACAAGGCTGAGGGAATGGATTTGAGCGGGTACACAGCTGAAAGCGTGGCAGTGTTTACAGCAGTCTTCCAAAGTGCCAAGGCAGTTCTGGCAGATGAAACCCTGAGCGAGGATGACCAGGCAGTTGTGGATGAGGCTGTAAAGGATTTGAGAGATGCCATTGAGAATTTGAGTGCAGATACAGAAGACAATAATCCCGATGACGGCAAGGACGATACCTCCAAGCCTGATAACAATAAGGATGACGAAAGTTCTGGCACAAACAGCGGCGAAAATGAATCTCCTGCTACCGGAGATGCAGATTTGACATGGGCAATACTCCTTTCCTTTGCTGCAATAGCCATGTTGGGATTGCTGATGGAAGCAACTCGAAAAATAAGAAAGTGGGAAAAGTAAACCGTTATTAAACACAATCGTTAAATCCATATAAGTGAAGGAAGGCAGAGCTTGACGGAGGATATCTTCCGTAGGCACTGCCTTCTTTTTTGGTGCATATATGGAAAATATCAAATATAGTATGTGAATATTTAACAATATAAAAGGTTTCTATTTAGATAGAATTATCTATAAAAAGGAATAGTTTTTATAAAAACAA
>DYBQ01000043.1:0-4660 GCA_019418545.1 Clostridiales bacterium
GAGACAGTTATAGACCTTACCGGTCACCTGCCGAATCACATCCCGCATTTTATCCCGCTGGGATGGTTTCCGCAAAAGCTCAAAAGCCAGCTCCTGAGGGGCGTCTATCAGCACATAGCTCCCGCTGACATAGGCAGAAGAGCCATGAAATGCCGCTGCAATCGATTGGGAATACCCGCGCATCAGCTGAAGGATTTCCGGCCATTCTTCCAGCCGCTTGGCATTGGCCTGGATTTCCTCCATGGAAACCGGCCTTGCACGGGGCGCCGGTTCCTGTACCTCTTTTTTTTCGGCAGAATCCGGGGCCGGCTTCAAAGCCGGTTCTTCCGGCAAAGGGGCCTCGGGCTGGGGAGCCGGAGCCGGCGAAGCCTTTGGCGCAGCCGGCAAAGAGGGCTGCCCATGGGCACCTCCCGACGACAGCTGCCTTTCCAGCGCTTCAATGCGCCGCACCAGTGCAGGGGTAGAGTCCTCTAATTCCGGTGAGCACAAACGGATGAGTGTCATTTCCATCTCGACTCGGCGATTGCCGCCCCGATACATCCGCTCCAGGCTTTCCTGAAACACTGTCAGCCCATGGAGAATCATCGTAAGGGGGGCAGAAAGAGCCTGCTCCGAAAGCCTTTCCTGCTCCTGCGGCGTCATCGCCAGCAAGGCAGAGGCATCCTTCATGGTTTTGATGAGCATCATCCCACGGAAATGGCCGGTCATTTCTTCGCAAAGCCTTGCCATATCCTTGGAATCCCGATACAGCCTGTCCACGATTTCCAAAGCCCCGGCCGAATTCTTTTCCAAAATGGCCCGGGTCAGCTCAAAAAGATGGTCCCTTCCGGCAAGGCCGGCTGTTTCGTTAACCACCTGCACGCTCACTTCCCGGCTGCGTCCCAGGCACTGGTCCAAAAGCGACAGCGCATCTCGCAGGGCGCCGTCTGCCAAACGGGCAATGAGCAGCCCTGCCTGCTCGTCCAGCGAAGCCTTTTCCTGCCCTGCAACATATTGCAGCCGGGCAGCAATGTCTTCGGGCGCAATACGGTGAAAATCAAACCGCTGGCATCGGGACAAAATGGTAGCGGGCAGCTTGTGGACTTCGGTAGTTGCCAATATGAACAGCACATGAGCCGGAGGCTCTTCCAATGTTTTGAGCAGGGCATTAAAAGCCCCCGATGAGAGCATATGCACCTCATCGATAATGTACACCCGGTATTTGGCCAAAGCCGGTGTAAAGGCAGCTTCTTCCCGCAGCTCCCGGATATTGTCCACGCCGTTGTTGCTGGCCGCGTCAATTTCCACAATGTCCATCACTGCGCCGCTGTCAATCCCTCTGCACATTTCGCACTGGCCGCAGGGGTCCCCGTTTACGGGATGCAGGCAGTTTACTGCTTTGGCCAAAATTTTGGCGCAAGTGGTTTTACCGGTTCCGCGGGACCCTGTAAACAGATAGGCATGGGCAATCCTCCCGGCCATCAGCTCATTGCGCAGAGTGGTGGTCACCTGAGGCTGACCTGCTACATCGGCGAACACTTTGGGCCGCCATTTTCGATAAAGGACCTGATACACGCCAAACCACCTCCCGTTTTCTATACAAGAAAAAAGCAAGACAGCCGCCTTGAGAGGCGAAAGTCATACCGCTGGATATACGGACGGACGGGCTGCCTGCATCGCACAGGACAACTCCGCTTAATGCTGCTCGGTTCCCCGCCTGACATGGTTCACGGCGCCCCGCCGTGCAGACCCATCCGCCCGCATATCCTGCGATACGCGCTCTGTCTTGCTCATTTTCACAACCGGCACCTACACCGGCCTCACTATTATATACGATTTTTTAAAAAATTACAACACCTAACCACAATTTTTTTACACGTCCCGCTCTACTGGTTCAGCCCGCTTCCCCAGCCGGGCACAAACGAAGGGGTCTCGCCCACAATCACGGTTTCGGAGAGCACCACCGAGGTTTCTTCCTCCACCCTTCCCGAAGCACCCGGCACATAGGTAAACGCCTCCACCTTTACATGCAGCACAATCCGGTGGCAGGTTTGGTTGATGCCGGCGGAGGAAAAGCTGCTTTCATAGTCCACTTCCACATTCCCGTCCGCCGAAACCCGCAGAGGAAGGTTTGGCCCCTTGCCATGAAGCAGGGCGCTGCCCAAAAGGGTGCCCAGCGGCACACCGGTTTCACAGTGGTTATCGGACAGCGCATCCTGTACGGCCAGTGCCACCTGGCTTTTTAGCCGGTTCATGGCCGAAGCGTTTATTGTCAGGCTTTGCATCGAGCCGTTTTCCCCCTGGGAAGCCGTGAAAAGGGATTCACTCTCTTCCTGCGAAACCGTCTCCACGGCTTCATTTACCGCCTTTGCAATCATCTGCCGGGCCGTATTATATGTAACATCTTCAAACACCGCATGAAGCCGCCACTCTGCCATACCAAACAAAGCCACAGCCATCAAAAGGACAAGGGCAAACACCCCTCGTTTGTTCAGCCTGCGCCGGTATCTCCATCTAAAAGGCCTTCTCATTTTCACCGCCTCCGGGCTTTTTTTCCATTCTATGCCGGAGGGGGATTTTTGGTTCCGTCCTTCCCCTTATTCTTCCGAAAGGAAGGAGCGGCCTAAAAAGTACTCTTCAATCATATCCCAGCGCTGGCGGCTGTCAAATTCTCCCGAAAGGAAACGCGCCATGGTTTTTTCTGCCAGCAAGTGGCGGCGGTGGATATCCTCCACCTGATGGTTGATATATTTGCCGTCCAACAGAGCTTTCAGCAACTGTGCATCCGGTACAAACAGCGGAATCATCTGTCCTCTTCCGCCGGTAATGGAATAGGAAGCAATGCCCAGCAATTCCAGCAAGGAAAACAGCTTCATAACAGAAGGCTGGCGGCCGTTTCTCCCGGCGGGGATGTAGGCCTGATACACGCCCTGCTCGTCGGGAATGGCCTGGGAAATCAAATGCATAAAATGGGTTTCCAGCGTAATATATCCCGTATTCAGCACACGGTAGCTGCCGGTTTCCCCATCGGCTGCTTTTCGGAAGGAAATAAACTTGGTCTTATCCCCTCCCATGGCGCCGGGCTTTTGGGGTGCATCTGTCACGAACATGTCCAAAAGCAAATCGGAAAATTCCCGGCGAACAAAATCCCCTTTCAGCTCCTTACACAAACGCTCACAGAACTCTGCCTGGGTAAAGGCCTTTTTTTCCAGCTTATAGCTGCGGAAAACTGCCGAAACGCCCCGAATTATGCGGCGCATCTCTTCCACCGAATCCTCAAAGGGACGGTAATACCGCACCGAAATAAAGGAGCGGGGCACCAGCGGCTCATCGCCTCCGCACTGGAACAGGTCCCCCATAAAGAAGCGGCGGCGGAACTGTACATATGTCAGCTCCTGGAAGCAGCCTCTCCACAAAGCGCCCATGTCCACCCGATAGATATTGCCGCTGTTGCGTACCACCGTATCACTGGCAAAAAAGCGGTTTCTCGAGCGGATGACCAGCCGGGTCTCGTCGGGCTGGAAAGTGACATAGTCGCCATATTTGCTTAAAAACTTCTTTTCGGCCCGCTCAGGGACATTGACATAGTTTACGCCTTCCTGAGAGCTGAAGGGCATCATCCGAAGGGCCGGGAAGCCAAAGGTTTTTTCCAAATCGCTTCCCAGCAGCAGGATTCCGTTTTTCACCTTGTTTTGCAGGGTATCGTCATCCCCGGGGAAAAGATAGGAGAACTCATCGGGGGATATGAATATCAAATGCTTCTTTTCCCGATACAAAGCTTCCGTCACTTTTCGCAAAAGCTCCCGTACCTGGAACTGCCGCAGCTCCGAAAGACGGTACAAAGTGGACATATACCGGATGTCGGTGGGCAGAAAAGCCGTAACGGCCCGGCCCTGAATGTCCGGCCGGCGGGCTGCACGGCCAATTTCCTGCACATAGTCGGCCAGATTGCCGGTGGGGGCAAAGTGGCACACGGTTTGGATGTCGGAAATATCCACGCCCATACCGAAAGCCTTGGTGCTCAGCATCACGTCACAGTCGTTTTTCTGGAAAGCTAATTGGGAAAGGTTCCGCTCCAAAGCCTGCATCCGGCTGTGGAACTTCCGCACCCGGCGGCGGATTCCTCCTTCTAGGCGGGTGTAGGTTTCGTCCACCTGAGAGGTATAGGGGAAATAAAACAGCGTTTTCTCCCCATTCTGCACAAACTCCCGGGTCTGCTCGGCCGCAACCTGGATTTTAAACTTATCCACCCCGGCAGCCGGTGCCTGGAGGCTGCGGATGTCAAACGTAATATTATCCCGGCGCACACGGCCCAAATACAGCAGCGGCCTCTGCACGCCCAGCCCCTCAATGGTCTCGTTTACTACGTCCTCGGCACCGCCATAAACCGCCGTTGCCGTCAGGCACAGCACCGGGAACCGCCGTCCCTCCCGAACCAGGCGGCGCAGATATTCGCCCAGATACCAATAGTCCGCACGGAAATCCTTACCCCAGGAGGTAACGGTGTGGGCTTCGTCCACTACAAACAGCCCCAGGGGTCTGTCGCCGATAAAATCGGACAGGCTGGCAGAAATCAACAGCTCGGGAGAAAGATAGATAATGGACTTTTCCCCCTGCTGGATTTGGCGCAGGCGCTCCTGCCGCTCTTCATAGGTAATGTCGGAGTTGAGATAGGTGGCAC
>DYBQ01000043.1:4670-18125 GCA_019418545.1 Clostridiales bacterium
GCACAGGTGACCCCCTGCTTTTTCTCCAAATGGGAAACCTGGTCCTGCATCAGAGCCTTCAACGGCGTTACCACAATGGTGACTGCCTGATATTCTTCGGCCAAATACAAAGCTGGCAGCTGGAACAGGATGGATTTACCGGCGCCGGTGGGGGCAGTGACAAACAGGTTGCGGAATTCCTGCCCCTTTCTTGCCTGGTCACACTGGGCGGCGATGGCAGCAATCACATCGCCCTGGGAGCGCTCGACTGTTTCCCGGTTTTCTTTTGGAGCGCGATAAAACTGCAAGGGACGGAACTGGGCATCTTTTCCCCAATATTTCTGCAAAAGGGGCAAAAAGCGCTCTCCCGAATATTCCTCTTCCCCCCGTGCTGCCCCAAAGGAATAGGGGCTTCCCTTTTCTTCCAGCAGGGAGAAAAAGGCCCGCAGGCACGGCTTTTTCCAATCATCGGGATAATCCAGCAGATACTTCCCGCCGCCGGGGATTTCCCCTTCCTGCACCTGTATCATATGGAGCAAAAAGTCCTTCCCGGCAGCTATCACCTCTTCCCCATTCACCGCAGAGCCGGGATTGGGACAAAAGGCGCTGCTCTCATAAAAAGGCTCCACAGGCAGCCCGGCTGTTTGGTGCCCGTTTCGAAAAGACACCAAAAAACTTCCCTCAGCCGTTTCCTGGATATCCCCATAAAAAGTCAGCAGGCACTGGCTGCCGGCATCATCGGCCTGCCCATCCTGCAGGGCCAGGCAAAAATCACCGGCCTGCTCCGGCGAAAGGATACAGGGGTATTTCCCTTCAAACAGATTATTGTCCACTATCAGGATTCGATAATTTTCGAGAATCACAGACAAATTCAGCGTTAAAAACTGCTCATACAGCATCAAAGCCGGGCCCGTTTTCCCGCTCAAATCCTGCATGAGTTTTTCGCCGCTGTTTGCAATTTCCTGTGCCTGCAAACAGCCGTTTTCATCCAATATTTTTTCCGCGCCCCAAACGCTTTCCGGCCTGCCAAGGATTTCCCGAGTGCGGTTTTTTGGGAAACCTCTGAACACCTGCAAAGTCTTTTTGTCGTCCCCATCATATTTGTCAAACAACTGCTGTATTCTCGTGTTCAAACTTTTCTGCCTCCTGTTACAGCCGTACAAGCCGGCCAGTATTCTTTTCTTTCTTTTCTTTGTTTTATTATAACATACCATCCACCAGTTTTTCCAACCAAAAAACTGCCTAAAATCGCTTTTTCCCTTTTTCACAACTTCACACCGCCAACACCGGAAAGATGCGGACAGGCAAACCAAAAAACTCTTCAGCCAGCCGCCCCCTTGGGCAAGGATTTGCAGTATATATCTACCGATAGCTCCGGTATAAATTCATAAACGGCAAAAGTCCCCAACGTAATCCCCAACTTTGTATATCGCAATCAAAATATCATTTTTCTGTTTCCGCTCAAATTCTTCTATGCATATCAATCTCATTCAGGAAAGAGGTCAACAAAATAAAAAAGCTGAGCTTGAAGCATAAATTGCATCCAAGCTCAGCCTGAAAATAATTAAAAGAAAGGTGTTATTTTTCAGCAGATTTTGCAATAGAAAAATCCCGCCGTTTCTGTTTTACTTCCGTCTTGGGGGGGACAAATCATTGGCAATAGGGATATACCATAGATTCCCGAAGATTCCCGAAAGAAAAATCGAAAAGGAGAAAAGTATTCCTATAAAATTAACCTTTTCACTTTCAATTCCCATCACAAACAATTGTACAACGAGCAAATCATGGTTACCGCCTTCTCAAAATCGGTTATCCCGGTGTCAATACAGATATCATAATATCCGGGAGTCCCCCAAATCTGGCCAGTATAGAATTCATAATACTTTTTTCTCCGTTTATCCATTTTGCGCACAAGATGCGCTGCCTTTTCATGGCTGAGGTGTTCCTGCTGCATTTTCCGTTTGATTCGCCATTCTATCGGCGCCCGGACAAAAACTTTCAGCATCTTCACGTCTTCCTCCCGGAGCACAAAGTCCGCGCACCGTCCCACAAAAATACAGTTCTCCTGCTGCGAAATTTTCCGAATCTCATGGCTTTGCAGCTGAAACAGAACCTCTGATGTGGGGAGTCCTCTGGTAACATGATAATTCCCCTCGTGGACCGTCCGAAACAAATAGGGATTAGTTGCCGTTTCATCGGCGGATTCCATCATCTTTTCGGAAAGCTCCCCATATTTGCAGGCAAGGTGAAACAAATCTTTTTCATAAACCCGAATTCCAAGTTTGCTCCCCGTTCTAACTGCAATCTCATGTCCGCCGCTTCCGAATTCCCGGGCAATGCAAATGATTTTATTGGCCATTTTTCTCCGTCCTCTCCTGCATTAGTTGGTTTTTGACTTCACTTGGAATTTCTGCTTCACTGTTGTGGATAAAGCTCATTTTAACAGACACCGTTACAGGCTCCGCTCCTGCCAATGCATCCAAACCGCCAGTACAGTTGCAGTCAAGTTCCGTAATAGACGCACCTTTTACCATAATCTGAATGCTGCCCGAGTTTAGGGTAACCGGCAAAGTTTCCATTTCCGGCGCAGCAGCATAGGCCACCTCTTTCATCGCTGCTTCGTCCAGTGTCAGTGTGTAAAGCCAAGTATCATTTCCAACATCCGCGTATTTAAACTCTCCATTCAGACAAACCTGATACAAAACCTCCAAAAGATGTGCGCGGTCTGTCAATTCGTTGTCCTGTGCATTCAGACGCACACCGTTTTGGTCGCAGAAGCTGCCGTTTGCAAAATATACTGCAAGAGCATTTTTTCGGATACAGCCGATTTTTTCCCCATCTACCATTGTTCTTTCATATTTCATGTCCTCGTTCAGCGAGATTGGACTGCATTCCACCCCCATCGTGACATTCGCCTCAAAAGATTCTTCTTGACTCATGTCTGTCCATGCGGAGAGCAGACGGAAGAGCTCTTCCGAAATAACGGTTTCGCTTTCCGTTTCCCCTGAGCACACGGTTTCTTTAACCGGTTCAGGCACGGCAAAGGCTTTCTCCATCTCTGCCGGTTTGAGTTCGGCGGAAATGGTATATGGTGTTTTATTGTCATCCGTCAGAGTACCCTCGGAAGAAAAACACAAAGACTGAATCTCTTCATCTGCAGAAGTGAGTTCTACTTTCAGTTTTTGTGTATCCGACAGGCTGTCAATCTGTTCCGGTAAAAAGATTTTTAGCAATGTTCTGGCATTTTCGCCTTCCGCCGTGAGCGAACAGGTGGCCTTTCCTCCGCTGTGGCTTGTGGTGAAGGAAACCACTTGGAATATTTTGGCGGCTTCTGCCGGAAGGGATGAATAGTCCGGGTAAAGCTCGCTGACCTGATAAGCTTTCCCGTTTTCCATAATCACTGCACCATCGGCATAATAAAGGGAAATCCCATCATTCTCTATACAGGTCACAGTATGCCCGTCCACCTGTGTCTTCGTAACTTTAATGTCTGCATGGGTCAGCTGGTCATCCAGCTCGGTATCCAGAGACAGCGTCATGGCGGATTCCGGCCTGTCGGAAAATTCCTGCAAAAGCCCATAGGCATTCACAGCAGTCCCCATTTTGATGGCAATAAAAGCGCCGATTGCAATGACTATCGCAAGAACAACCGCCAGTATTATAACCCACCTTTTTTTCTTTTTCCCCAGGGCCTTTCTCTTAGGAGCTGGTGTGGGAAGCGGCTGCCCCTGTGCGTCTTTCTGCCCAGCTGGCATTTTCTTCTTTTTGCGCAGCTTTCTTATCACAAGAATCAGGATGACAGCCAGGAGCAAAATTCCAAGCCCAATCAAAAGCCACATAATCCACATACTGCCGGCAGGAACGATAGCCACTTCTGCCTCTGCTGCCGAAACGGAAAACACAAGATAACTGCCAAAGGAGGTACAATCTGTTTTTTTCCACTGCCCATCCTGTTTCACATATACACAGTAGCCTTCTGCGGTTTCCTCGGGAGAAAGATAGCGGACGGTATAATGGTCCTGTGAATCGTCAGAGCAGGAAAGTTTCCACTGTTCTGCCGCTTTTTTCCCGTGAACCCGCTCCGTCTCTTCAATGCTGGAAACGGTAAGGTCTGCTTTCTCGTCAAAATTGCCGTCCATCAGAAATACCGGACGCCCGCTTTCCCGGGTGGCCTGTGACGGGAGAGTGAGCACATAGCGCTTGTATTCCGCCGTCACAGTTTTATCAAAATGAAGTTCTGTTAAATCATCCGTATCCCAAGAAGCATAATAGCCGTCTTTTACAGGAATCTCAGGAAAAACATCGGCACCGAAGGAATCCCCATAGGAAAAGGATTGAGATTTGATTTCCTCATCCTCCACAAGAAACCGCAGGGTAAACTGCGTCATTTTCTCTGGAATCCCTTCCACCTGAGCCAAATCTTCAAAGGAAAGAGTCTCTGCTTTCCCAGCATAGCTGATTCGGCCAAGGCCTGCAAGGGTATCCGATACATAGTAGTTCTTGGTAAATTCTCCATCTTCCGTGCCGGAAACAGCGCCGGAATACCTTTCGGAATTTGGAATATCTACCAATGTGTAACAACCGGATACTACCGTATTTTTTTCGCTGGCTCCCACAACACCGCCAATATAGTCTCCGCCTGAAAGCGTACATTTTACAAAGCAGTTTCGGATGGTCGCCCGGGAAAGTCCGGCAACGCCGCCAACATAATCCCCGCTGGAGCTTTCCACCTTCCCATAGCTCTCGCAGCCCTTGACTGCTCCCAAATCCATCCGCCCCACGATGCCTCCGGAATAATCCTTCTTTGCACAAACATCTCCTTTGTTGATACAGCCGGTGACCACTGCTAATGTTTTGCATTGAAAATCAAGGGAACGAGTCCCATCTTTGGTCAGGTCGTCCTCCGGGTCAAAATCATATTCCACAGACATGGAGCCTACGATTCCTGCTACATTCACATCTCCAAATACTTCTCCGCTGTTTGTCGCTCCGTGGATTTTTCCCGAGGCTGCCTCGCCAGTATCCTCATCGGAGATATCCGCAAAGGAATCTGCGGCGTCATTTTCTTTGCTTTCTTCCATCTGCTGCTGTAAAAGATTGGTAATCACCTGTACCTGTTTGTTAATGGCATTAAAATCATTGATAAGAGTGTCAGAGGAAGAGGAGATACTGCCTTGAAGCCCGGAAGCACTGTCCAGTACCTGAGAGAGTGCTGCATCCAGAGTGTCTCCCTGAGAGGTTATACTGCTGTCTATTGATGTAAAGGAAATAGCAGGGTCTTCTGTAAGCGTCGATATGATGGCTGTAATCTGCTCGGAAACGGTTCCCATAGAGGACATTCCCTGATTCAGGTTATCCATCGCAGGTGTTAGAAGTTCGAGGGCTTCGCTGCCCTGGCTCCCCATGGCTTTCAGTTTTTCTTTTGCGTTTTTTCCGTGGGTAATCGCACTTTCCAGTGAAGTCTTTGCATCTTGTGCTTCTGACTTTGCAGCGCTTAATTCATCCCGGATGTTTTTAATGACGTCAATGATGTTTTTACCATCCACAGCTGGTTTTGCAATCTCCAGAGCAGAACGAATGTGAGATTCACAATTTTTTACATGGGTTGCTGCATCCTTCAGGTCTTTAGAAGCCTGCTGCAATTGAGCAGCGGCGGATTCTCCCTCTTCTCCGGTTTCCTTCGCTGCTTCGGCAGCCTGTTCCAGCAAAGAGGAGGCATTTTCCAGGATTTCAACAGCGTTGCTGGTATCATCCAGGATTGGCTCCGATTCACTGATGACCCAGGAGATTCGGGCAGCAGTGTCATCAATTTGCTGGATGTTCTCATTGCCCCAGTCGGTAATTGCATCACTCAGTCCGCTCACTGCATCCTTTGCGGTATTGATGTTGGAAATTAGACTGCTGATACTGCCGGAGAGGCCATCGGAACTGTCCTGTGCATCCGCAGCGGCCTGATTGGCAAGGTCCTGCAAAGTGTCCAATTCTTCCCATAGCTGATTCAGCAGGTCTTCGTCATACCGCAGCATAACCTGGGGCTCCAGCTGTCCGGCAATTCCGCCCACATCCTTGCGGCCGTTAACCGTTCCGGTGTTTTTGCAGCCATCCAGATAGCCGGATTGCCGTCCTACAATACCGCCCACATTGTAGCCCATATGCTCATAACCCACATTCCCTGCGTTTTCACAGCTTTGGATTATGCCATTGGAAAAACCTGCAATCCCGCCGATATCGGTCCCCGCAGGGACACTTTCCGTTGTCCCTATCAGAGAAATATCTGAAAAATCCGCAGACACTTCTACTGCCGTCGTGTTGATTTCACCGTGATTTTCACATTGGATTAGGCTGCCGGTGTTCTGGCCGGCAATCCCGCCTACATAATGCTCACCGGTCACGGTCCCCTGAAACTGGCAGCTGACCATTTGACCGGTGGTTTCATTGATGCCCACCAATCCCCCTACAGAAACGGTACCTACAACAGTTCCTTCAAAGGAGCAGCCGCTGATTTTTCCAAAGTTTTTTCCCGCAAGTCCGCCAATGGTATCCCCATCTCTGCTGGGAGTAACCTGCCCCACTACCGCCAGACGGTTGATGACCGCGCTGGCCTGCAGTGTATCGAAGAGCCCTGCCCTGGAATCCTCTCCGTCCAGAGATAGCCCGCTGATGGTGTGGCCATTCCCTTCGAAGGTGCCGCCAAAGGTGGGGATTGGCAAAAACGCATCGGCTGTCTCGTCCAATGTCAAATTGTTATCCAAAATAACGGTTTTGCCTTGGGACCAGGTGTCCAGCCGGCAGTTTTCTGCCAGTTCCTTCAGGTCATTCTGTGTCTTGATATGGATTGTATTGCCATCGGCTTCCTGTGCGAACACCAATACCGGGCACAGAAGAGCCATACAAAGCAGCAGGGACAGGAAGGCAGCAGCCCCTCTTTTCATTTTGTATTTCCAGTTATTTTGTCTCATCTTCATCACCCTCCTCTGAAGCCGAACCCGAAATCAGGTTCAGGTCTACATCTCCGTCTACGGTTGCATGCATGGTTCCGCTTACAATTCCGTGAATCTCACCGCGCACCATGCCATCCACCTTAACGCGCCCATGGCTGGTATGTTTTTTTGAAATGTTGGGCATGGAGAAGGAAGTTTTATCCACAACCTTTCCGCCAATCAGCAAAATCTGCGGCAGGACAAACATAACAAGGAGAATGGAAATGATGGTGCCGCGGCCCAGGTTTTGACCAATACCCGTAATAGAGGCCGTGGAAGTCATCAAACCAATGAGGGTTCCGGACACTGCCAGAATCGTACCGGAGGTGATGATTGTCGGGAATGCGAAATTCATTGTCTCAATAATGGCATCCCTGTGGTGCATCTGCTCCTTGAGTTCCTGATACCGGTTGGCAACCACAATAGCATAGTCGATGTTGGCGCCCATCTGGATGGAGCTGACCACCAGATAACTCATAAAGAACAGAGGCTGATTTAAGAGGTATGGAATGGAGAAGTTAATCCAGATACTTCCCTGGATTACCAAAATCAGCAGCACCGGCATGCCAGCTGACTTGAAGGTAAACAACAGCACAACTAGGACGATTAAAATGGAAACCACACTAACTACCGTATTGTCCAAAGAGAAGGATTTCTGGAAATCATATTCTGTGGTGGAATTGCCGGCAATATAGACAGACTGGTCTGGATAATACTTTTGCGCAATCCCCTGAATCGTATCAATAAAGGAATAAGTTTCCTCACCGCTTTCCGGCAGCGTAAGATAAACAAGCATACGGCTGTATTCCGTACCCTGTAATTGCTCCTTGGCCGATGTCATTTGGGTATAGGCTTCATCAAGCATTTCTGTCTGCTCCTCATCCAGCGTTACAATACCCGAATCCACCTGTTCACAGACAAAGAGGAACATATCAATCAGCGGCACTTCATAGTTATCCAGATTGCCCAGGATTTGACCATATTCCTCCTGCTGAGCAGCATATGCCGCATAAACAGCTTGCGCCATTTCATAATCCAGCCCGGCAAGCTCCGCAAATTCCCGGGGCGTCAGCTGGTCGGCCAGCGTATAGCCATCCATAGCCTCTATGTTAGCGATGCCCATGGCGGAATCCACTTCGTCATACTGCTCCAGTTCGGAGAGGATAGCCGCTTCCTTTTCATAGTTCCCGGCCGGGACCATGAGAGCCAGCATATTCGTGGAAGAAAAGTTATCGTCAATCATGTTTTTTGCAATCTGCGTCTCATTCAGCACCGGCGTTTCCAAAGAACTTTCTCCATATGCATATGGGCATTTTTGGGAAAGAGGAAATGCCACTACAATAACCACCGCAAAAATGATAGGGACAATAAATCGGGTCTTATAGGCAAATTTTCCCACAAAAGGAATCTTCGGCACAAAATTTCGGTGTTCCGTCCTATCCATCAGCGGGCCAAACAGCATCAAAAGCCCCGGCATCACAATAAAAACAGACAACAGGGCAAACAGAATGGACTTAATTAGACAAATCGCCATATCCGAGCCAATTTTAAACTGCATGAACATCATAGCAATCAGGCCGCCAATGGTGGTCAGGCTGCTGGCTCCGATTTCTGGAATGGCCTTGCTCAGTGCTACAATAACGGCTTCCCGAATCGGAAGGGTCTGATGCTCCTCTTTATACCGGTTACAGAAGATAACTGCATAATCAAGCGACAAAGCCAGCTGCAGGATACTGGTAACGGAATTGGAAACAAAGGAAATTTTGCCCAGCAAGAAGTTTGTCCCCAGATTCATAATCATAGCCACTACAAAGGTTAAAATCAGTACCGGCACCTCCGCATAAGTCTGGGAAGTAAACAACAATACCAAGACAATGATGATAGCCACATAGACCATGATAACGCTGACTTCACTGTCGATGGCCTCCTGCTCTGCGTTGCCAAGCTCGGTAGAGACATAGACATCATAGGCGGAAAGGGTCGATTGAATCTCTTCAAGTGAGGCGAGACAGTCATCATCCGACTCGTCATAATCAAAGGTAACAGTATACAGGGCCGAATCATTGTTGTAATGTTCCTCTGTATTGTCATATTCCACACTTTGCACACCTTTGATTCCGGCAATCTGGTCTTTCAGTTCTTCGGCCTGTTCCTGGGAGAGATTGGCCACCATGACCTGGGCACTCCCGAAGGTTGTAAACTGCTCTTCCATCACATCCAGCGCCTGCCTGGTCCCGGAATCCTCTGGAAGGTAAGCGGCAAGTTCGCTTTCCACTTCCACCCAATTCCGAGAGAAGGCCGAAAAAACTAATATGATGATGGTGAGCAGAAAAAATAAATTCCGCTTGTCTACAATGAAGGTGGCTAGCTTTGTCATAAAGCTGTTGCCTTGTTTTTCTTTATTCTCCGCCATTTTCTGCATTCCTGCCTTTCTTATCGGTCTCCCTTTCTCCGTGCCACTTCATCACATTCCAATCGTTTTGCAAAATTCCGGTAATTGTTCCCCCTTCTATTTCAAATATGGAAACACAGGAAAGATTACTGATTTTTGTTTGCAAATGATGAAAAAGCCGAATTGAATGTTCCCCAATCCATTCACCGGAAACCGGATTTTCATAGCCGAGCAAAGTAATCGTACCTTTTAGAAGCCCATTATCTTCTTCCAACCGAAGTGTTCCTTCTCTTGGACCGAGCTGGCTCTCCAATACCATTTTATACTGCTCCATCTGGTTCCCTCCTTTTACGTTATACGGCATATATTTTATACTCCATCATCCACCAGTCTTTCAAAGGACAAAACAGCCTCTGCTGTCAAAATTATGACACAAAGGGGTAATTTGACCGATTGATTTGAAGAAAAAAAATGATATACTTTATTCTGTGGAGGTGTTACCCATGGATGAGAAAAATCCTTCCGTTTCTGAACAGACAAAATTACAGCTGGCCGCCGCCTTAAAAACACTGATGGCTCAAAAGCCAATGGATAAAATTACGATTGCAGAGCTGACGAGCATGTGTAATATCCGACGGCAAAGTTTTTACTATCATTTTGAAGATATCTACGACCTGCTTCGCTGGATGATTGAAAATGAGGCAATCTCTCTCTTGAAACAACAGGAAGGGGCTCTCCTGTGGAAGGAAGGTTTACTCCAATTGTTCCGCTATTTGGAAGAAAACAGAGCCGTATGCCTGTGTGCATTAAAATCTGTAGGACGCGACCATCTTCGCCGTTTCTTTGAGGCAGATATTGATGCCATCATTCATCGAACCATTGAGCAGCTGAGTGAAAATATCGGTGTGAAAAACAAATTAGATTCCTTTGTGGATGTAGAAATGCTGACCCATTTCTATGTGGTGGCATTGGCTGGAATGGTGGAAAGCTGGCTTCTGGGAGAAATCGACCGAACGCCGGAACAACTAATTCAGTTTGCCGATGTTATCTTAAACGACCAGCTTAACGGCGCTGCTGCCCGAGCATAATCTATAAAAAATCCGCCCGATATTCCAACAGGATGCAACGGGTTTGTTGTTACATGTCGACACCGCCGGCAATCATGCTGACGGTGTCGTTGTTTTATTCTATAACCTCCCCTCAGAGTCCGCTCCTTAACTGGGGCTTCCATATCAGCATAGAAGAGAGGCACCACCACATGGCATATTTGAAGAAGGGGCTATCCTTCTATGATGGGACACCAATTTTTTGAAATGGAAAAATTCCAAAACCCGCAGCAAAAAGAAAAGCCTCGAACGCGGCTTGCGCGTCGAGGCTTTCGGCTGGGAAATACTGACAAAATAGATGCCCGCTTGAGCGCGAGCACCAAACCATAACAAAAAGAAAACCTGGGGTCGCAAAATGCTAACCGCAGGTTTGTCTATTGTTTATACAAACTCAGTTGTCTTGTTCATCCAGCTGTGGCTCTTGAATCCGACTGATGACCAACATGGCTACTGCAAATAATACCAGAGTAAAAACAAAGGGGAGACGACGGTCTAAACTGGAAAGCCAACCGGCAAAGTATCCGAAAGGAGAGGAAAGCGCAATTGTAGAAGCCATAATCAAGGCGTTTAATCTTGCCCGTTCCTGCGGGGCGATGTTAAGCTGAAGAAGCGCGTCTTTGCGAGGGTTAACTAAGGCAGCAGCTACAGCGGCAACAAATACATAAATAAGTACAAAGCCAAGACCTTCCACAGGAGAAAATATCAGCACCAAGGCGGCAACAATGTAGAGCGCGAAACCAATCCACAGTGGAACTCGGAATTTTGTGGCATTCATGCGATGCTGAATCCCCACCATGAAAATCAGCATGACAGCGGCATTTAAAATCGGAAACAGTGCCAAAAAGTTTTCCGAAAGTTTTAAACGCTGTGTTACATAAAGTCCGAAAAAGTTTGTGCTGACAATATTAGTGACATATAAAATGACAGAAACAGCCACTGCTTTGAGCACACTTTTATTTTTAATCAGGCTGGGGATTAAAAGACGGTATTCTCCCAGCATATGGGGGATAGATACTCCTTTTGTCTCTGCGCGGCGAATCTTCCCCTGCTTTGTTTCATGGCAAAATTTGAATGTAATAAGAGTTTTCATGAGCATTGTAAACGCAAAGAGAAAATACAATACCCGGACTACTGGTACGATTGAAAATGAGCTGACAAACAGGCTGGAAAGCGGCGCAAAAAAGATGGCGACCAATCCACCGATATTCACCCAAGTGTAGATGCCGACCAAATCTTTTGGGTTCGCGTCTTCAATTAGCAGGCAGTACCACGCGGTTTGGTTGATTTGTTCGAAACAATTGAGAATTGCAGCGGCCAAAAACAGCCAAAAGTTATTGGAAACAGCCCATACCAGGCAGGCAAGAGACCAACCGAAAAAGTCTCCCATCATGGTGGTCAGTTTTCGTCCCAGTTTATCAGATAAAATCCCCCCCAAAAAAGAGAAGACCACCTGAATTACCATGGTGACAGACAGAATGAGACCGATTTGCACATCCTTAATTCCTTGCAAATACATATAAAGAGTGGTAAAAGGAGCGATGAGATTATAAGGGATTCCCCACAGCGGCTCAATCAGTACGAGAGTACGTGGATTTCCCCCATTAGCAGTTAACACTTGAAGGAGGGGGTGCGACTTTATATTTTTTAAGTTCATATGCAGTATCCTGTCTTTCTCTAATTTCACGCTTATTTATCATGGTTGTAAATAAATGGGAAGATTTTTTAAAAGGATTTCTTCAGCGTTGGCGCATTGGAGACATAGTGGGAACAACATGTGTTTTATATACTGTGAATTGGAGACAAAAAAATAAAAACACCGATAAAACTAGAGTTTATCGGTGTTTTTATTATGGTGCCGGTGGCCGGACTCGAACCGGCACGGTATCGCTACCGGTGGATTTTGAGTCCACTACGTCTGCCAATTCCATCACACCGGCACAACGCTGATATTATACCAGACATTTGACAGAATTGCAAGACTTTTTTCAAATTTTTTTCTTTTTATTTTTTATGAGCGGCCGCCAGCCTTAAATATACTGTTTTTCCTTCCATTTTCCCCGCAGGAAACGGATGCCGAAAAACACCGAGCGAACGCACCAGTCTATCACCATGGCAACCCATACGCCCATCACACCCATGTTAAAGGTGAGTGCCAGCAGATAACTCAAACCAATCCGGCAAACCCACATGGTCGTAACAGAAACAATCATGGTATACTTTACATCATTTGCCGCACGAAGGGCATTGGGAAGGGTAAAGCCAATGGGCCAGATAATGGTGGTACAAATTCCATGGAACACCAGAAGCTGCAAAGCCAATGTCATGGCCTCGCCGGAAAGGCTGTAGAAGCTGACAATCCCCGGCAGCAAAAGCAGCAGCGGCAGGTTCAAGGCTGCCGTAAATATGTAGGTAATCAGCAGCAGCTTTTTGGCATACTTGACGGCGCCGTCATAATCCTTTGCCCCCACGCACTGTCCAATCACGGTAATCATGGCAAGGCCCAAAGAAGAGCCGGGAATAATTTCCAATGCCGCCACATTGCCGGCAACCGCATTTGCGGCAATCGCCGCCGTACCAAAGGAGGAAACAAGCCCCTGCACAAGAATTTTTCCCAACTGGAACATGCTGTTTTCCAAGCCGTTGGGGACACCAATGCGCAAAATATTCTTAATCATCCCCCAGTTTATTTTTAAGGGGAAGATGGATTTAATAAAGATTTCGTGGACGGGACGCATAATCAGAACCATAATGACCACGCAGCCCACCATTCTCGAAATCAGGGAGGCCAGCGCTGCACCGGCTACATCCAAATGGAAACCAAAAATAAAAATCGCATTGCCTATGATGTTGATAACATTCATCATGGCGGAAATCAGCATGGAGATTTTAGAGTTGCCCATAGCCCGGAACAATGCCGCACCGGCATTATAAATGGCCAAAAAAGGATAGGACAGAGCCGACAGGAAAAAGTATACCTGGGCATTGGCCATAACATCCG
>DYBQ01000044.1 GCA_019418545.1 Clostridiales bacterium
CGATTCTGGAGGATTTGGTAAACAAAGCAGAAGGAATGGATTTGAGCGGCTATACAGCAGAAAGTGTTGCTGTATTTACAGCGGCCTTCCAGAATGCGAAGGCAGTTCTGGCAGACGAAACGTTGAGCGAAGAGGACCAGGCAGTGGTGGACGAGGCTGTGGAAGAACTGGAAGCCGCTATTGAAAATCTAAGCGCAGATACCGATACACCTTCTCAGGGCGGCAATACAGACGATACTTCCGGCAGTGAAGATTCTTCTGAAAAGGACGATTCTTCCAAGACAGAATCTCCCGCTACTGGAGATAATAGCCAAAATATCCTATATGTTTGTGCAGCAGCTGCTATCTTGACTTTGGTTGGAATGCTATCAATTGTAAAGAAAAGACAAAGGAAAAGCCTGTAAAATATAGGGTGGATTGTGCATAATAAAGTACTCGATAGGTTTTGGTAACAGTTTAAAAAATCGAGGGTTCAGAGGAAGATTTCCTCTGAGCCCTCTTTCTATGCTTCGTCGTTATGAGAAAAAATAAGGTATCTTTGATTGCTTTGGAAACATGGCAGGGAAAAAACTGCCTGTTCTTTTCGAAACGCTATATATTGATTTTTTTGTAAAAATAGTATAAAATTATTCTGTTACCAACACTGTTTTAAAGCGTATTCGAAAGCTAAATGGTGTTTTGGGGAGATGAGGAGCTTTTTCACCTGGTATAAATAACTACTTTTGAAATTTTGAATTTCACTGAGAGTAGCGACAATTTTTCATATGCTCAGGTTGAAATTGAAAATGCAGGAGGGGTATTGATGAGGTCAATTCTGAAAGGGAAAAACAACAGCTTTTTTAACCGCACCTTTTTTTCGTTTTTAGGAGCGGTTGTAATGATAGCTTTCATTCTTGTACTGTGCCTGGCATATAACTATATACGGTTAGCTGTCAGCCTGATTTTTAATTTTAATGATAAACTGCTTACTCAATCTAACTACAGCATTACATATATTGATGACTTAGCCCAACGGCTTTCTTATTCCCTTTATATGGATGAAAAAGTCATTGCTTATCTTAATTCAGAAGAAGAAGATACAATGGTTTCTATCCAAGCGATGCAAAGTGTAGAAAAGCATATCCTTCCAATGAACTATGTAGAGAGTGTTTATCTTTACAATGCTAAACGAGATACCTTTATTTCGACCGCCACTGGACTCCACCAGAGCAGTGAAGATTTTTATGACCAAGTGATTGCAGAAAATGTGACGAATCGTTCTGTGGAATCCAGCACAAATCCTATTTTTCACGTGGTACAGCACGGAATTGAAAAGCGGATTTGCTCTTATATTATTTATGATACCAATTCCTATGATTCAGATTTGCTTAACGCAATTGTGATTAATGTAGATGCCAAAACGCTCACACAGTCCATTAAAGAAATCAGCATGGCATCTGATAAAGATGGAACTGAGTATATGGTTTTTGATGACAATGGGCAATTATTAGAAAGTACCCTGTATCTTGACTCCCAACAAGAGCAGGACTTGATGGGGATTGTTCAGCAGGTAATGACATCCTCTGATAAAGCAGTTACCAGTGGGGTAAATATTGAAGGGACAGACTATCTTCTTTCCTGTGATAGCAATAATCCAAACAACTGGTATATTTTCGGTTTGACTCCTGAAAAGCTGGTTTATGCTGATGTGATACAATCCTCTTTAATTAGCCTTGGCTTGGTAATCTTTATTATTGGAATTTCCTGTGTCTTGGTGTATTTTATTTCTAAACATTTATATACACCGCTTCGGGAAATCACTAATATGGTAAACAGACAGTCAGATAGCCTTCCCGTTTTTACCAAAGGAAAAGATGAATTTCAGTTTTTGACTTCGGTATTTCAGTCTATTCAAAAACAGAATGAGCAATTTGCCCGTTTTAAAACAGAAGCGGTCGATTCAGCCAGACAGGATTTTGTGAACACGCTATTGTCTGGAAATAATATCCTTTCTTTGGATAATTTAAAAAAGAAATTAGAGGTATTGAATCTTTCTCATCTTACTAATTCTTCTTTGTGCATGTGTTTATTAAAAATTGACAGGTATAATGATTTTTACACATCTAATAACCAGAAAGAACGCTGGGCGCTTCGGTATGCAATTGTAAACATTGTTTCAGAAATTTCTGCGAAATACTTTTCTTGCGAAATTTTCAGCAGAAATTCTGACAAATTCATCGTATTGGTAAAATGCGAAAATGGTATTAGTAATTATGTAGCTTTCCAGGAGAAACTGGAAACCATGCTTCGGGATATACAAAAGCAGATACATAATATCCATTTAACCTTATCGATTTCGTACAGTACTATTTTTAACGGGTTGGACCATTTGCACAGTACTTATAATACCCTGGAAGATATGATACAGCTCAAAATGCAGTACGGACATGAATGTATTATCAATCCGTATATGCTGGATGAAGTTAATACAGACACGTTTCAAAAGCCAGTACAGGAAAATCTCTTGTTGGAGCAGGTATGTGCTGGTGAAAGTGAGCAGGTACAGGCTACCTACGGAGAGATTTTTGAACAGCTGCAGCATTATAACAGCGATGAAGTATATGCTTATATGATGCACTTAGCTTATGTAGTTTGCACCACTGTACAATTTAAAAATCCATATGCCCGCCAGGAAGCAACAGAACAATACAAAAAGTTTATGTCTGGTATGGCAAAGTGTGAGGTCTTTTCTGATATTGAAGAATTGGCAGATAAATACCTGCAAGAATTAACCAGCCGTGCTGGAAAAGCTTCTGCAGACCCAACCGTACAAAATAATGAATTGATTGCTCAGAAAGTATGTGCCATTATTGAAGAGAACTATCAGCGAAAAGACCTGTGCCTAAGTATGATAGCCGAAGAACTGGAGCTTTCGCCAAATTATGTAGGTCATCTGTTTAAACAAGTACAACAAATGTCTGTCTCCAGATATATTTTGGAACTCCGGCTGGAAAAAGTAGGAGACTATTTAAGGACAACGGACTTGTCTCTGTCAGAAATTACAGAGTTGGTAGGACTCGAAAAGAATAATTATTTTTATACCTGTTTCAAACGTCATTTTGGCATTTCTTTGAGTGAATATAAAAATAACTTGAAACGGGATGGAGAATAATTCATTTTATCATTGATAAAATCATAACCCTGCAAAAAGAGTACCTCTTTTTGTAGGGTTTGTTTTTTTCTTATAAAGGAAAAAAACACTCTCAGAAAAATGCGAATCAAGGAAAATGTTAAAAATCAGAGAACAAAAAAGGCCAAAAGTGTTAAAAAAATGAGTGGGTTGTTATTTTTGTTTGTTGCATAAAGATAGATGGGTTGCTATAATGCAAGCGTAAACGAAAGCGTCAACCTGAACAGATTCGCAATCCCAATGACAAAGGAACCAGTTAAGGGTTGAGCGGTGTGGCGCTTCTATAACTTTTGAATGAAGGAAAGGAGAAAGAAAGCGTTATGCCAAAAACAAACAAATCCTATCAGGGAAAAACGGATAATTTGGGCGGGCGTTCTAAAATGACGAAAATGTATCGCTCAGCGCGCAGGCAATTCCCATTCTATTTGATGATGCTGCCAGGCCTGTTCTTTATGTTTATCCTGTTCTACCTCCCAATGCCTGGCGTGATTATCGCTTTTAAGGACTACAGTGGACGAAAAGGAATTTGGGGAAGCGACTGGATGGACCCACTGTTTAAGAACTTTGAGTTCTTCTTTAAATCCGATACAGCTTTTACCATCACTTTTAACACACTATTCTATAATTTGCTTGAAATGGTGCTGGTAACCGTTGGTGCAGTGGCGCTGGCCATTATGCTCAATGAGGTGAGCAACAAATTTGTTTCTGCTACTTACAAAGGAATGATTCTTTTTCCTTTCTTGGATTGTCATTCAGTACATTCTTTATGGCTTCCTCAGTGTAGACAAAGGTATTTTTAATAACTTGACGGGTATGGAAATCCAGTGGTACAGCGAACCCAGTTACTGGCGTGTTATTATGCCGCTGGCCTATGTATGGAAGAATATTGGATATTACTCAGTGCTGTATGTAGCGGCAATAGCAGGCATTTCCGGTGAATATTATGAAGCAGCAGAGCTGGATGGTGCTTCCAAGTGGCAGCAGATTCGCCATGTAACTTTACCATTGCTGCGGCCGACCATTATTGTTTTGTGCCTCTTGTGGGTAGGAAAATTGTTCAGCGGCGGCTTGGGGGACTGGAATGCATTCTACACACTTCCAAACAATTCCGGAGCATTGTATAGTGCAACCGATGTTATTGATACCTATGTATTCCGCTCTTTAAAAACTTTGAATGATTATGGTATGTCTTCTGCTGTGGGTCTGTATCAAGCAGTTGTTGGTTTGGTTTTGGTGGTTATCTCCAACTTTATCATCAGAAAAGTTGACCCGGACAGTGCATTGTTCTGAGAAAGGAGGAGAAAAGAATGAATGAGCATGCAAAAAAATTTACGATTTCTAAAGTAGTTATTCATCTGATATTTATTCTTTTGTCACTTACCTGCCTGATTCCCCTGCTGCTGGTGCTCAGTATTTCTTTTACAGATGAGCAATCCATTGTTATGAATGGATATCATATGTTCCCACAGGTATTCAGTGTAAGTGCTTATAATTATGTGTTTACTGGAGCCAGTTCGGTGTTAAATGCATATGGCGTGACTATTTTTGTAACAGTTGTTGGAACCTTTTTCCATCTGCTGGTCACTTCTATGTTGGCATATGCTCTAACCCGTGAAGAAGTTACTTGGCGCAACAAAATCTCTCTGTTGATTTATCTTCCGATTTTGTTTAACGGCGGCATGATTCCTACCTATATTACCATGACCCGTACCCTGCATTTAAAAAATACCATTTGGGTGCTGATTGTGATTTACCTGTTCTCTGCTATGAATGTTATCATTATGCGGAACTTCTTCAGTTCAATTCCAAACTCCCTGATTGAATCTGCCCGTATTGATGGCTCAGGAGAAATTAGGACTTTTTTCAGCATTGTGGTGCCGCTTTCCACTCCTTCCTTTGCAACTATCGGGCTGTTTGTAGCTATTGCATATTGGAACGACTGGATGACCTGTTCTTTGTATATTGAAACCAGTAAGCTATATACCTTGCAATATCTGCTTCAGTCCCTGATGAGCAATATTGCGTATTTGATAGCTAATGCGGGCAATGCTTCACAATCTATGGAAGAGGCACTGAAAAATCTGCCCAGCGAAAGTGCACGAATGGCAACCTGCGTGTTGTCCATTGGACCAATTATTTTACTCTACCCCCTGCTGCAAAAGTATTTTGAAAAGGGCTTGACCATTGGTGCAGTAAAGGGATAAAACTACTATCTAGCTAAGCAATTTTTAGGCTGTCCGCAAAACATATTGAAAATACAGTATGTTTTGCGGCGCCTGATAATAACAAAATCACTATGATTCTTTATTTAAGGAGGAAGTATCATGAAAAAAACAAAGATTCTGGCTGTGTTGATGGCTGGCGTATTGGCAACTTCCATGCTGGCAACCGGATGCAGCAGCACACCTTCCACAAGCAGCGGCGGTTCTGGAGATGGTCAGCAGCAGGAGGAGACCGTTAACCTGAAGTATTATATCATGAACGGCGCTGTCAATGACCAGGAACGTATTATGGAAAAGGCCAATGCTATTATTGAGGAAGAAATCAATGCCAACCTGGAATTGGTTATGACTGATAGCAACAACTACGGCTCCAAGATTAACCTGATGATTAACTCTGGTGACCCCTGGGATTTGTGCTTTATGAGTGATTGGGGCGGCATGAGATATTATGAAAATGCCACAGAAGGTGCATTTGCTGATTTGACCGAAAAGCTGCCGGAAATGGCACCTCAGTCCTATAAAAATGTTCCTGAGAAAATCTGGAATAACATGAAGGTCAATGACAAAATCTACGGCGTATTCAACTATCAGCAATATGGTTATTCTGCCCGCAAAGGTTTCCAAGTAAATGCAAACCTGGCTGATGAACAGAGCTTTGACTGGAAATCTCTGGCAGGAAAAGACCCCATTACTGTATTGAAGGCGTTAGACCCCTTTATTGCTCAGGCACTGAAAGACCATCCTGACATGATTGGTATGGAGACCTCCGCTTCTGGAAGTTTGTTTAACGACCCCCTGCTTTGGGATATGGAAGCTATCGGCGATATTAAGACAGCTGGCTGGATTCATTATGATGACCCCACTAAGGTGATTAACCAGTATGCCACCGATGAGTTTAAGCAGTACTGCGAAGTAATGCGCGACTACTACAACAAGGGCTATGTGAAGAAGGATGGCGCTACTATTAGCGATACCACCAACGACAGAAAAGCTGGTAAATTTGTGGCTGCTGTCTCTTATGACTGGCCGGACAGCATTGAGGCACCTCAGATTAAGCGTCATATGTCCATGTGCACCGTTGAGGACTTCCCGGCTTATGTGTTCTCTACCACCCGTACCATGCTGCCTGCTGGTGTGAACGCTGCAACCTGCATTAGTGCAGATACCCCCAACGTTGACAAATCTTTGGAACTGATTGAACTGCTGAACACCAACGATGAACTGTTTAAGCTGATTGGTTACGGTGAAGAAGGTGTTGACTACACTTGGGACGAGAATGGTGGTATTAAGCAGATTGAAGGCAAATATAACTTCAACTGGAATGAGTATCAGATGGGTCAGTCCTACAGCGCAGACTTTACCAGAGCTTTGTATGACAAGAATGAAAACGGCGATATGGTGAAGGAAGGCCAAAAACTGATTCATGATATCGATGCTAATGAAGCAACTCCTTCCCCGATTACCGGATTTGTATTTAACACTGACCCTGTGAAGACTGAAATTGCAGCTTGCTCCGCAATTGTTACCGAAATGCTTCCTGCATTTAGTGCTGGTTCCGTTGACCCCGCTGAGAAGCTGCCTGAGTTCCTGGATAGACTGGAGCAGGCTGGCGTGAATAAGATTATCGAAGAAAAGCAGAAGCAGCTGGACGAATTCAATGCCTCTAAATAAGAGTAATAATTATTGATTCAAAAGGCGAGTTTTGGGCAGAGGTGTTAAATATGCCTCTGCCCAAGCTTTTGAAAGGAAGTCATTTATGGAGTATGCCGTTTCCTGTAGGAAACACCGGAAAAGTGAGACTGTTTTTAGTCAAAGATACCCTTTGAAGGAAGGAGATTTGGAGTTTCCTGCTTTCTCTTGTACTGCTTTGGTATCTGGAATATCGGTAGAGCAGGGCAGAGAATACAGACTTACATTTCATTTTCATCGTACTTTGGGATTTCCGGTTTCCACTGAATTTTCTTTTGTGGTGGAAAATTGGAAAAAAGAAGGCTATGTATTTATGCCTGGAGCTGTTTATAACGGGAACCGTTTTCATAGCCTGCCAATTGCATATCCCCCTTATCATAAAATTCCCAAAGAAGAGGCCTTAACAGCTCCTTCGGTGATTACTGATATACCGCACCTAAGCTGTGAAGATTCGATTTCCACAATTAGTTTGCTGGCAGGAGATATGACAGTTCCGTCAGTGGGATTTTTTAGCCCGTGGGAGAAAAAAGGAGTGCTGGTGTTTGCTCCGCACCGTTGTGGAATGGATTCTACCGGTTTTACAGTACGGGAGGATATAAGTGCAGGTACCTTGCAAATTTCGGTAACAGCTCCTGGTGTACGGGAAAAATACAGATACTTTTTTGGTGAACGCAGGGATGGCAGTGGTTTTTATCCTGACAGCCATACAGATTCCGATGACACAGGCAGATATTTTGAAGCGGATACCTGCCAAGTGCTTACAGTTCGGGTATATGAATTTCCGGCAGACAACCTTGCTGACTTTTTTGCTTTTTTCAATAGGAAAAGAGAATGTTTTGAAACAGGGAGTTCTCCGGATGTAGTACCATTTTCAGCAGCTTACCGGGCTATCAGCCAAAAGTTTCAGGAAAAAAATTTTGTTGAGGAAGGTTTTTTGGGTGTGGATGTCCGCAGGGAGATTCCCCAGAATTTTTGGCAGGCTGGATGGGTTGGAGGCGGTATCAGCAGTTATCCGCTGCTTTTGGAAGGAACAGGACGTGATTTTAATCAGGCTCTTTCCACTTTTCGCTTTATTCTGGATAAGCTTCAGTTTTCTTCCGGTTGGGTATGTGGGATTTATGCAAACGGCATAACCTATGGGGATGATTTTGATTTTACCAAGCCGGGAACTGTTTTGCTGATTCGTAAGGCGGCAGATTTGCTCTATTTTTTGCTGAAACAGGCCATGGTTCTTCGGGATAAGGGGTTCTCGGTAGAAGAGTATCATGCAAAACTAATGGCTTTTTGTGATGCGTTTGGAACACTTTTTAAAAAATACGGTCAGATTGGACAGTATATTGATGCTGCAACGGGGGAAATGCTCGTGGGGAATTCTGCCAGCGGTGCCATTGCATCGGCAGGCCTTGCGCTGGCATATGAGTATTTTGGGGAAACCCGTTATTTGGAAACAGCATCGCAACTTGGGGAGTTCTATTATAACCAATATGTATCAAAAGGCATTTTAAACGGCGGCCCCGGCGAAATTTGCCAGGCACCAGACAGTGAATCAGCGTTTGGAATGCTGGAAAGCTATGTGCAGCTATATGAGACTACAGGGGACCCTAAATGGCTTTCTTGGGCAAAAGAAACTTTTGAGCAGGCCATCACATGGGTGATGAGTTATGACTTTTCTTTCCCTCCCGAATCGGTGGCGGGAAGAAGGGGCGTACATACGCTGGGAACTGTGTTTGCCAATGCACAAAATAAGCACTCGGCGCCGGGGATTTGTACGCTGTCTGGCAACAGCCTGCTCAAGCTCTATCGGTTTACAGGGGAAGAAAAGTATCTTTTCTGGCAGCGGGCGATTGCCCACAGCATTCCGCAATTTGTTTCTCTCAAGGAACGTCCCATATTGACACTGGAAAACCTTTATTTGCCGGAAGGATTTGTGAACGAGCGGGTGCAGACCAGTGATTGGGAAGGGAAAGAGACTGTTGGTGGATTTTTATATGGCTCCAACTGGCCGGAAGTGACAATGCTTCTGACTTATGTGGAAATACCAGGAATATATGTAGATTTCGGCAGAGGAAAAGCAGTGGCTTTTGACCATATTGGATACCGGGTGATAGAAAATACCGGGAATATCATGGTGTTGGAGCTTGAAAATCATACAGATTTTGATGCAGAAGTTACCGTACTGGCTGACGATAGCAGCAGTCTGAGAGAGGTAACCCATAATTATTTTAACCGTATGGAGAAAGTGAAAATACCGGCAGGTGCCTGCCAGAGAATTCAGGTGTGCAGGCCGGAAAAAAGTTCCAGGGAGGAAAGAAAATCATGATTAAATTAGGAATCATTGGATATGGTGTGCGGGTAGACATGCTGATGGACCCCCTGTTTGCATTGCCTTGGGAGATTAAAATCCAGGCAATTACCGACACCAATCCAGAGCGGGTAAAAATGCTCATGCGTAAGGACGGTTCAAAAAAGCAGATGCACGATATGGAAATCGATAAGATTGACGGGCTTCTGCGGGAATGCAAAATGGAGCCGGATGGCATACATTTTTATACGGATGCTGATGAAATGATGGATAAGGAGCAGTTGGATGGTATTATTATAGGTACCAACTGCAATACCCACACCTATTTTGCCAAAAAAGTGTTGGAAAGGAATATCCCTTTGTTTTTGGAAAAGCCGGTAGCCACGGATTTGGAGCAGCTGGAAGAGCTTTGGGAATGTGCGCAAAAAACAAAAGCTCCTACAGTGGTCTCGTTCCCGCTTCGGGTAGCGCCTTTGGTGCAGGAAGTAAAAAGAATTTTGGATTCCGGTGTAATTGGCAAGGTGGAGCATGTGCAGGCATTTAATGATGTCCCGTATGGCTTCGTATATTTCCATGATTGGTATAGAGATGAAAGCATTTCTCATGGCTTGTTCCTGCAAAAAGCTACTCATGATATTGATGTTATCAATTATCTGATTGGAGAAGAGCCAGTGCAGGTGTGCGCTATGAAGTCCAAGCAGATTTATAAAGGTGATATGCCGGCAGGTTTGCGGTGCAGTGAGTGTGACAAATGGGAAACCTGTATGGACAGTACCTATAATATCATCAATACCCGCAATGATACGCCGCGTTCTGATTATTGCGGATTTGCAGTGGATACAGGCAATGAAGACTCCGGCAGCATGATTGTGCGCTATGAATCGGGAATGCATATTATTTATTCCCAGAATTTCTTTGCCCGGAAAGGCGCTGCCCGCAGAGGAGCACGCTTGTATGGATATAAGGGTACGGTGGAATTTAACTTTGCCAATGACGAAGTGAAGATTTATGACCATATGAGCGACAAAGTTACCACTGTAAAGGTGAATACCCCTGAAGGAAATCATGGTGGCGGAGACCTGGTACTCATGAAGAATTTTATCAATCTCATTCGTGGGACAGAAACCGTATCGGTAGCGCCTTTGGAGGCCGGCATTAGAAGCGCACTGATTTGTATGAAGGCCAAGGACGCAGCAGAGAGCGGGCAGTATATGGATACACAGCTATAAAATATGTGAGCCGGAGACAGAATGGATATTCTGTCTCCGGTTGTTTTATAGGGAAAGATGTCCTTTTTTGCACGCAGTATAGAGAATAAAAAGTAAAATTCGTAAAATTCTTTGTTGATTCGCATTTTTTAGAGAAGTGGTTCTCATAATTTGGTGCCTTTTGTTATTTTTTGTTGTGGAAGTTTGGCATAAAATAGAATACTCTAATAATAGAAGATGCAAAACAGAGGGAGGGGACCTCTGTAGACACTGTTTTGTAATCCGGCAAAGGAGGAAATGTAATGAAAAAGCGAAGGAAAGGTTTCTTAAAGCGAACAGGGGCGTTGGCGATTGCAGCCTCTATGCTCATGGGACTGACTCCCATGCCTGTACAAGTGCAGGCACAGTATGTAAGCGGCAATGCTCCATTTATCAACAGTTGGTTGGTATCAGGTCCCTTTGATACACCTGTTGCTGATGAAATTTATGGAACTGTTGCCCCCGAAAATCCAAATCTGGCAAAAACCGCAAAGACCAGTGCTTCTTCTGCAACACTTGCCAGTAATCCAACGGATTTTCTTATTGATGGCTCCACCCGCAATCAATGGGTAACAGAAGGTACTGAAAATCCCTGTTGGGCTCGCCTGAGTTGGGATACCCCTATCAATCTGGGATATATGACCATTGCCCAGTGGGGAGACGGACGCCATGTAAACCAGTGGTACGACCTGGTCTTTACTTTTGAAGACGGAAGTTCTTCAGAGCCTGTGCGAGTAAACAGCACCTCAAGTTCTCCCGACAGCCCTACTGCCTATATTCCTGCCGAAACTCTGAAAGGGGTTACCTCGGTTACCATCGAAGTGGACAAGGGACGTGACCCTTATCCGGCAATTACCGGTATCAGCGAAGTAGAAGTTTATGAGTATGGATTAGAAGAAAATATTGCTGCTACCCGGATTGCAGCAGTTTCCGAAGGTGAAGAGGAAAACGTTGCCTTGTATGCAACTGCCGAAGCCAGCAGCACCTGGCAAAATAACGCTTATGACTATCCTGAGGTTACAGACAAGCCTTCTTCTAAAGCATTGCCTCAGTTGGCCATTGACGGGAATCTTTCCACCGAATGGATTGCCCAGATGCATGATACCTTGGATGCACCGGATACATGGCCCAATTGGGATTTAAAGCCTACCCTGACTTTGAGTTGGGATACAGCAGTGACGGTAAACCGTTTTGTTTTGTATGAGCGCCATAATGATGCATGGGGTGCAGACACTTCCAACGTAGAAAGAGTGGACTACACTTTGAAGGACCGCAGTGGACAAGCTCTTCAAACCGGTACGATAGACTCTTTTGTTGCAGACAGTCCTGAAGGTGTAGAACTGGTACTGCCGGAAGCTGTTGAGGGCGTTGTCAGCGCTGAATTTGCTATTATTTATGATGGTGAGAAAAATTATCACAATGTAGGTCTTGGCTTCCGGGAAGTGGAAGTATATGGTGTCCAGGAGGAAGAAGTCCTTCCTGAACCTGACGTGAAAATTACCCCGGAATTGGGAGAATCTATGATAGAAGGCGGCCTGAAGTGGGAGTATTTTGACGACCGCATCTGGAATCGCAGCTATGATGATTACCAGGATTTGTATGGATATTACGGTGTCAAAAAAGGCATTGATACCCAAAATAAATATGTATACGCCCATACCTATGTGTACAGTCCCAAACAGCAGAAGGTTCAATTCCGTTTTGGCAGCAGCGGTGAACATCGGCTGTATGTGAATGATGTTGCTGTTACCAGCCCTTCTAAGCCTGCGGAAGTACAGAAAGATATGGTGAAAAAGGATATCACCCTGAAAGAGGGCTGGAATAAAATCCTCCTGCAAATCAAGCATACCTATACAGATGACAAAAATTCCAATGGGGTTCCGATTGCAAAAGATAACGATGTATATTATCTGGGATTCTATGGCCGGATTACCGACGCATCCGGCAATGAAGTGGAAGGTCTGGAATATTCTGTGACCGGGACGGATACGGATTTAACAATTACCACTGGCGGCCTTTATGCAGAAGATGAAGTTGATGATGGGAAAATGGGCAGAGGCCTGCCGGATAACGAATTGCCTGCCGGTTATACTGAGTGGCCTTATGTATGGAATACTCCCAAAACTTCTTCCAGCCACGATGTATCTGCGACTGCTTTCCAATTTATGGCAGATGGTGGACAACCGGGATATACCTGGTCTCTGGCAGAAGGAAGTACTCTTCCTCAGGGCCTGAGTTTGAATGAAGATGGTACAATAGGCGGTTATGTTGACTGTGAACCAGGTGAATATCCCTTTACTATCCAGGTAACGGATGCAGAGGGCAATGTTGCCCAAAAAGACTTCTCCATTACTATAAAAGAACGTCCCAACAAATGGTTTGAGGAAGGGCGCGTTAGTGCTTTGAGCCATACAGGCCCTGTTTATCAATATTTTGTAGACCCCAATTTCTCTGCTGACTTGTGGGCAGAGCGGGCAAGCCGTCAGGGGCATTCTCTGGTTTCGGTAGAAGCCTTGCAGCAGAACTACTATTGGCCTTCCCGTTTTGCCGACCCGGAGCATGAGCGGAACAAATATTTGCCTAAGGATGAGAACGGCCAGGTTGTTGATGGACTTAAGCAGTTTGAAGAAGCAGTCAAGCGGTACGGAATGAAGTTTGGCCTGTACTATGCAACAGAGGGCGGCGGATTGCAGCATTATTCTACCGACGTGTTCGTGCAGAACGTGGAGGATTTGATTCTCCGTTATGACCCGGATTACCTGTATTTTGACGGCCCTCAAACAATGCCCAACGCCAACTACGACGTGATGTACAGCAATGTACGCAACTACAGTGACGAGATTATTATTAACTCTAACACAAATGCTGGTTGGAGCGGCGCTTTTGGCGATGCCGATTTGAGAACCGTAGAAGCATCGGGGATTTATTCTGGAGCCTATGACAATGCTTATACCAAGCGCACTGTTATGGAGCCATGGAAATCAGTCCACACCAAAAATAACTATACCCCATACTATGCCCGCCGGGATGACTACCGGCTGGTTGCACAAGAAATGATTATGAATGCTGGCCGGGGAATGGTGGATAATAATGACCAAATGCCCATTATGAGCCGCGGCACGAACTGGGATTCTCCAGAGGATGTTGCAACAAGATATCCAAAATCCTTACAGGAATTTATTGATGTGCGCGAAGGTCTGGCAGCCTGGTTTGCTCCTGAAGGAAAAACCGAACGTCATGAGTCTACTACCGGCACCATGCCTTATTTCCTGAATGGCTCTACCTGTGGATGCACAGATGATGGAAACGGGAATATTGACCATTTTGAGCAGGGTCACGGACCCCAATGGGGATATTCTACTTATCGGGATAATAATATCTATCTGCACATTATGAAGGGACCGGATGGCCGTACCGGATTTGACGCTATTGCAGACCATAAGCTGACGGTTGACCCAATTAGCGACAATGTGGAAAAGGTTATCTGGCTGAACGAGGATAAGGAAATTCCGTTCACCCAGGATGGCGGCAGCCTGACCATTGATTTGTCCAGTGTGGAAGAGGACCAGGTTGACACGATTATTAAAATTGTGACAGATAACCCCCAGCGTGAGTATCAACTGACCAATGTAGTGGCAGAAGGGGAGCAGGTTGCACCTGACCAGCTGCAGATTCAAGTGGAAGGCTATATGACCTATCAGGCATTAAAAGCCAAGTTGGAGTCTGTTACCTATACCAGCGAAGATTCTTCGATTGCAGCAGTGGATGCCAATGGCATGGTTACCCCTGTATCTGACGGTACTACTACCATTCATATTACCGGTACCTATGAAGGTGTGACAAAAGAGGATACCCTGAAAGTTGTTAGCCGTGATGGGCTTGTATATGTTGGAGAAGAAATGATTAGCGCGTCCCTGTGGGTGGAAGACCGGGAGAGCTATGGCGAAATTACCCATTTGACGGAAATCCCCTATCATTTGGAAGGCCGTTCTGAAAAAGGCGGTGCAATTGGACTGGATGGAGCTAAAATTACCATGAAGTCCGCTATGGTCGATTTGGACGGCGGAGACAAGTATACGCCTGTAAAGCTGGTGGACAGCGATTTGATTACTTTTGCCGATGGAAAGTTGATTTCCAAACAGGTTAGTGAGACGACTCGCATGGCTGTGTGGGCAGAAGTGGAATTGGATGGCAATACCTTCACCACCAATCGTGTATACTTGGATGTTCATCCTTATAACAATCTTTCTGCGAATGCTTCTATTACTTCCGACAACAGCCTGCCGGGCTATGACGCACAAAACGTTGCCGACGACAAGCTGATTGAAGGAGCAGCGTTTGACGCTTCCAAATGGTCTGCCGATGGTACACAGGCTTCTGCTTTGGTCTTTGATTTAAAATCTCTGTGTACAGTAAGCAATATTGAAGTGCATTTTAATTCCAAGTCCCAGAACTACTATAACACTCCCAAAACCATGGAAATCCAGGTGAGCGAGAATGGCTCCGACTGGAATACCGTGAAAACAGTAACTCCGCCCACATCCAGCCAGGGGGCTTACTTTGGATATTCCGATATTTATGAAATTGAGCCGGTAAATACCCAATATGTACGCTTGAATTTCCCTGATGGGGGCAATGGCAGCACACTGGACATTTTGGAGGTTGCTGTAAACGGCACAGACCTTTCCAATCGTTTGGCTTCTATCGATGTGAAGAGTGAAACTATTTCTGATACGGCTGCCCGTCTGGATATTACCGGATATAATGGTATGGGAAATGAAATTTCTCTGGATGGTGCGGATATTCAGATTAACAGTTTGAATCCCGAAATCATTCGCATCGATGAAAATAATCAGCTGCAGGCTGTGGCAGAAGGACGCGCACAGATTCAGGTACAGGTTTCCCTGAATGGCTCTATTGCAGAAGCTGTCCTCTATGCAGATGTAGACAGCGAAGGAAAACTGTTCTTTGGCGATTATCTCAAGTCCATTCAAGTAACACCGGACAGCAAAACTGTCAGCGTTAACGACCCCGTATCTGTACAGGTGCGCGGAATCCTGAATACCGGTGAGCAGGCAGATTTGTCTGGCGCAGAGATTGCATATCTGATTGACGAAAATGCACCCATTTCCCGTCTGGAAGGAAGCAATGTGCTGTATATGCCCGAAGCAATTAGCCTGAGCCAGCAGGTACCTGTGCAGGTACAGGTAACGCTGGACGGTGTAACCGTAATTTCGGAAGAAATGATGCTGACTGCACAGGGCTCTAATGCAGCAGCAGACGCCAAAGTAACGGTTTCTTCCGTCCGTTCCCGTTCCGGTAACTATGACGGAGATGATGCTGATGACCGTTATGTAGGAGAAAAAGCAATTGATGGTGATGTTTCCACCACTTGGGCAGCTAAACAGTCTGACCATTTTCCGTGGATTCAGCTGGACTTTGATGAGGAAAAATCGGTAAAGCAAGTTGTTCTGGTTGACCGGGGCCATGCGGTAAATGAAATTGGAGAAGGCGTGCTTCAGTTCTTTGACGCGGATGGAAACGAAGTCAAGTCCATGACCGTGACCGATATAAAATGGGATGGTCAGCCTGAGAATATCGTAGAGTTGGAGGAGCCTGTATTGGCAGCTTCCATCAAATTTACCATTGACCCGGAAGGCAAATTCTATCATGGCAGTACCTCTGATAAACCTGAAAGAGGTTTGGCTGAATTCCGGGTAGTGTGTGAAGAGAATACAGAGAACAAGATTGAATCCTTCCAAACAGTCTATACAGAGACCATGGTTGGTGTTTTGCCGGTTTTGCCAGAGACTGTCACGGCAGTTTATAGTGATTTGACTTCCAGCGAAGTTGCCGTTCAGTGGGAGCCGGTGAGCAGCGATATGATTTCTCAGCCCGGTACCATTGAAGTGGAAGGTATTGTCGAGGGAACCTCCCTGAAGCCTGTTGCTGTCGTTCAGGTAAATCAGCGGGAAGAAGAGCCTGGAGACAAAACCCTGCTGCAAAAAACATATGAGTATGCATTGACTCTGAATACTGATGGCGTTACCGACAGTGCAAAGGCATTCTTTGAGAAAGCTATGGCACAGGCAAAGGCAGTTTTGGAGGATGAAAATGCTGTACAGGCCGAAATTGACGAGGCATGGAATACCCTTCTCGAAGGAATTTGGGGCTTGGGTCTTGTGCAGGGCGACAAAACCATGCTGGAGCAGCTGATTCTCAAGGGTGACGCCATGATGGATGAGGCTGATAAGTATGTAAAGGATAATTGGCAGCAGCTTGTTGATGCCCTTGAGCAGGCAAAGCAGGTGATGGATGACGGCGATGCCATGGAAAGCGATGTCCAAACAGCCGCTGACGCTTTGCTGGAGGCAATTCTGGCACAGAGATATAAAGCTGATAAGTCTATTCTGGAAGAACTGCTGATTCAGGCAAATGAAGTGGATACCAGCCGGTATACTGAAGAAAGTGTAAACTTCCTGCTGTCTGCTATGAGAACGGCAAACCTGGTGTTACATGATGAAAGTTTGAGCGTG
The DNA here is from genome assembly GCA_019418545.1 of Clostridiales bacterium. Taxonomy (GTDB): domain Bacteria; phylum Bacillota; class Clostridia; order Oscillospirales; family Acutalibacteraceae; genus Heritagella_A. Next base: position 17,166 of record DYBQ01000044.1, read on the forward strand.
GATGACCAGGAGCAGGTTGACCAGGTCGCGGAAGAACTGGAAAATGCGCTGCGCTCGCTGAAACTTAAAGAAGAAAAGCAGCCTGACGAAACAGATTCCTCTAATGGAAGCGGTAGCCTACAGGATGATGCAGATTCACCGGCTACCGGTGATACGGATATAGTTTACTGGGTGCTGACTCTGAGTTTGATTTCTATGGCCTCCATACTTTTTATAGTGCTTTTATACAGAAAAAAATATAGCAAAAATTAAGTGGGGCTGCTTTACGAAATGTAATGTCGGATTTCTAAATGGTATATTAAACTTAAAAATCCGATGATATGCTAGCATAACGTTTGAAACCCCTAAACTGCCTGAAAGCGACAGGATGTTTAGGGGTTTCATTATAAAAAAGAGAAACTATCAATTTTGAAAGAGAGAAATCTATGAATACAGAACAGCTGTCAGAACGATATGAAGATTTCTGGAACTGCCGCAATCAAACGCCAATCTTATTACTAAAGGGACAGAAAAAAGAAATCCCTCAACTGCAAAAAGTTCCTTC
>DYBQ01000045.1:0-5096 GCA_019418545.1 Clostridiales bacterium
GTGCTGACATGCCCGGGAATTTCCCACCAGCACGCCTTTCGCTACCAGCAAATCGGAAACCGCAAACACCAGCGCGCCCACAGCCGCCGTCCAATACCGGCTCCCCACCGTAAAGGGCAGCACCAGCGCCAGCGAAGCCATGGCCATTAACACTGCCGGATACAGCAAAAACGGGAGCAGTTTTTTCCCCAGCGTGGGGATAATCTTCCGATACAAAAAGGCAGTGATTCCATACAGCGCAGCCCACACAAGGACACTGTACCAAACCGGCTCTCCCTGCTGTAAAATCCACACAATAAACAGCACATGAGCCGCACCAAAGGCCGCCATTCCCGAAACAAAATGGATTTCCAGCACACAGTCTGCCGCACAGCAGGCGGCAAGCCCCCAAAACAGCAGAGACTCCCAAGGGCTTTTTCCACCCATCACCAGCCCTGCCCCGCACAGCAGCACCATCATGCCGCTGGCAAACGACTTCCAAAACAGGGAAACCGCTTTCTTTCCCCTGTATTGAAAGGTAAAATACAGCACAGTCCCAAGCGCCATCAGCGGGACACAGCACAAACTCCATTGAGCCATAGGATACGCCTCCTTTGTTGTTTGGTTTTCCAATCACAGTATACCATAGGAAGCGCGCAGCATAATTCCGTCGGCGAATGACTTTAGGTTTTCCCAATCTGATAATGCTTTGTGCTGTCCAAGCGGCAGTCCGTCACCTGCCACTGCTGTAAAAAGGTCTTTTCCATATACAGGCGCCATCGGTTATGGCCAATTTCCATTACCAGCTGCGCCTCTCCTTTTTTGAGCGAAAACAAATACACCATGTCTGTGTAACACTCTAAAAAATGAATGTTTCCGCTGCCATCCTGGTGATTGGAGAGGAACCCCCTCTCCCACACGAATTCTTCTGCGGCCTCATAGATTTCCTCCATACCATATCCCGAAGCAGCAGCAGTCTGTTCCCGGTGCAAAATTTTCCCTGCTTGCTGCATTCCAATTTTTTCCGACAAAACAGGCATGCAGCCTGTCATCAAAAACAGCATCAGCAGGCTCAGACACAAAACCCGTTTCATTGTGTGATTTCCCCACCATACTTCTCCATCAGCTGCTGCAAATAGGCATAAGTTTCTTCCATCTCAGGAGCAATTGTCAACTGCGGGGAACCATACGTATAGAGCTGTCGTACCCATTTGCCCTCATATTCTGGAGCCAGCTCATACCATGGGCTATCCTTGGTCAGCTTAAATTCCCGGCTGGCGTCTATCTCCAAATACAAGCATTTCTCAGTGTCATATTGATAAAACGCATCTCCCCGCTGTACATCCTTCTGCAAAAGCTGCAGCAGCTTTTCTGTCTCTTCCAGAGTGGGCTGTACCTGAACTTCGTTTCCTTCCATATAGATATCGCTATACTCACTATATTCGCTGTATTTGGAACTGTATTCGAAGCTGTTTTCCAAATTCCCCACAGGTATATTGGACGTGATTCGCAGGCTGGAAACACTTTGAGCATCCAGGACATAGGGCAAGGTTTGAGATTTCCATTCATCGCTGGAAGCAAGCTTTTCCCAGAGAGGCTTTATTTGGGAATCCTGACTATTAGAATTGGTAATAATTGTGCGGCTTACCGTCCCGGAATTGGTTTCGTACGTAAAGCGGGCAGAGCTTCCGCTTATCATAAAGGAATAGAAGGGACTGCCTTCGGGCTTTCTGGTACTTATCAGATATTTTTGAATTTCCTGTATGGTGGCGATATTGCCGGCATCTTCAAAAGTCACACTGTCCCGGGTTGCAATCACCTTGCTGTATGTGTCACCCGACCACAACTCAATGGGGGTCTGTTCCACCGACCAATCAAAACTCAGCTGAGAGCCCCAATCAGAGCTGTAACCCATATGAACAGAAGCTGACTTTACTCCGCTGGGCATCCAGGTATCATACCCAAAAAATCCGGTAGCCCCGCACAAATATAAGAGTACGATGCAGAGCACCATGGCACCATAGGAAGGCAGCGTGCGTACAAACCGCTTGAGCCCACGGGAATACAGGGCTTCGGTAACGGCATGCGCCATAATGGAGAAGAAAAAGAATCCAAAAAAGAAAGCAGCCTGATTGCTGTTGACCAGATAAAAAATCATACCGGCCAGCAAGCCCACACCTGCTGAACAGAGGAACCGCAGGAGAATTTTCGGCACCGGAAAAGCAAGCTCACTTTCGGCGCTCTCACTTTTGCGGCGGGTATACAGCCACAGGGAAGCTCCCAGCATAAGAAGGAACAGGAACACCCACCATCCCCAGAAAGCGCCTGGGATATCTCCCGGATAATCATATCCAAACAAGGCATCCACAAAATCACCGGCAAAAAGCATTCCAATCACCATGGCTGGGAAAGGAGCCAGCGCTGTTATCAGCGTCAGGGAATAATTCCCGCTGAATCCGGGCAGCAGCCAGGAACCCAGCAGCATAATCATCAGGATGACCAAGGGATAAAAAATGTTGGTAAGCACAATGGAAATCACCATATCCATCGTTGTGCCGCTGCAAACAGCCATGAGCATACAGAAGGTGAAACATACCATAGAAAAAAACATTTGGCTGCCAAAAATTCTAAAATACTCTGTAACCAGCAGCCCTATCTCACCGGCTCCCAACATCATAGCCGAAAGAATCATGAGTATCACATCTGCCAGCAAAGGCAGCAGCAGTGCCGTCAGAGATGCACTCCAGGCAGCTACCAGCATGGGCGTCCGGCGTGCCGGCATGGCATGATACAAATCCACACTGCGCTTATTGTGCATATATCCCAGCCGCTGGATGGCAAATACCAGCGTAAAAATCATGGTAATAGGAAGGCTCAGCCCACCGCTGACGGCCGCCATACTGCGAATTTCGGTACTGCTTAGCGGAGTATTGGACACACTTCCCGCCAAAAACAGAAGCACCGGCCCTGCCAGCAAAAGCAGCCCAAAATACAGCAGGCTCAGTCCCCGGCTTCTTCTCAGATTCCAGCCATACAGAGCTTTCCATTCCCGAATGGGCTCATGAAAGGATGTTGTCGATGTCATAACCAGCCGCCTCCATTTCACTGATAAATACTTCCTCCAATGTTAAGGGCAGGGATTCGCAGAATACCGGGCTCCACTTTTCCAGCTCCTTGAGGATTTCTTCCTCTTCTCCCCGCACGACCATGTTCACCAGCGAGCCGCGGGTATCCCACCGCACAATATCCAGCCCGGAGAATTGCTCCTTTTCCGGCATATGGGGGAACACCGCCTGAATTTTGTGAATCCCCAGCCGCAAATCGTCCAGTTCCTGCTCCATAAGCACGCCGCCCCGGTGTAAAAATCCCACATGGTCACACACGTCCTCCAGCTCCCGAAGGTTGTGAGAGGCAATAATAACGGTCATACTTCTGAGAGAAACCTCTTCGGCCAACAGCTTTTTCAAAAGCTGCCGCACCACCGGGTCCAAACCATCAAAAATTTCGTCCAGCAGCAAAAAGTCGGGCTCTGTGGCCAGTGCCAAAATCAGCGCGGCCTGCCGCTGCATACCCTTTGAAAAATTTTGAAGCCTTCCGCTGGCATCCAAGCCAAATGTGCGGCACAGAGACTGATACTTTTCTTCATTCCACCGTATATACACCCGCCGGTAGAGGAGTGCCATTTCCTGCAAAGTGGCCCGGGGCAGAAAATAGGGATAATCCGGCACAAAGAAAATCCGGTTTTTCAGGCCGCTGTTTTCATAGGGTGACTGTCCATCCATCGAAATCGTGCCGCCGTCAGGCCGGTATACACCTGCAATGGTTCGCAGCAGGGTTGATTTTCCCGCCCCGTTAGAGCCAACCAGCCCGAACACCGAGCCTTCTTCCACCTGTAATGTAATGCCGTCCAGCGCGGCTTTGCTGCCAAAACGCTTTACCAGCTGTTCAATTGCAATCATGGAATCCCCACCTTTCTCAAAGCCCTTGATGATTTTTTCGTTTTTGTGCCCCCTGCCGGGCACAGCTCACAATCTCCTCTTCCGAAAGCCCACATTCCGCCGCGTTTTGTGCGGCCGCTACCAAAGCCTCCCGGGCACTTTTTTGCTGCCGCAGCAGGGCATTGTCCCCCGATGCGATAAAGGAGCCCTTTCCCGGATAGGACACAATCACGCCGTCCCTTTCCAGCATCCGATAGGCCTTCTGCACCGTGTTCACATTGACCCCCAGCTCCTGGGCAACGCTTCGAACGGAAGGAAGCTGTTCATTTTCGGCAAAGACGCCCAGTGCAATCATTTTGACCACCGACTGATACAGCTGTTCATAGATAGGCTGTCTTCCTGCGGGATTGAGGGTAAAAAGGCTCATGGTTTCACCGCCTTTCTCAAGTGTATGATGTGTATTAGTACAGTTAGAGTGTACCACACAACTGTATGAATGTCAATAGTACAGTTATGACAAAAAAGAAAACGGCTCCGGCTGTCAGGCCGAAACCGTTTTCGATTGTCTATGATTCTTCATTCTGCCGCAAGGGCAGTTTTTTATTGAGGCATCCACCCCAATTCCGGTGAACAGAAGGCGCCGTATCGATACAACTCCCGGTCAATGAATTCTATCCAAGCCTTTTCCGGGCTATATGGATTCCTGTATTTGTAAAAATTATTTACCAGGCAGAATTCTCTTGCAACCGCTTCCAGCTGCTTCGATTTGACGTAATACCAGGGCTGTCCATAACGGCTCATCATCCCGTACTTGAATTCCTCTTTATAAAAAGGCTGCCCATATCTCCAGCCCTTTTCATAGTCCGGCCAGCATTGCATCCCATAGCCAACCGTAGGAAATTCGGGGTCGTCACTTGGAAGAACATACACAGTGGTTCCTTTTTCCAGCGTTACCGCAGGGGTTTTGTCTGTTTTGGCTGTGTAATACTCTACATCGCAGGGCAGGACGATTGCACTTGTGTAATCGTGAGCTATAGGAGCAATAGTCATGACTGTGAACAGTTCTTCCACATAGGGGGAGAAATCCATTTCCGAAAGGGGAACCTTTTGCGAATAAGGCTCGCCTTTTCCGTTATCCTGAAAGTTCTTTTCCAGTTCCGCATGAGCATCCCGACAGCC
>DYBQ01000045.1:5196-13886 GCA_019418545.1 Clostridiales bacterium
CTTTTCCGTTATCCTGAAAGTTCTTTTCCAGTTCCGCATGAGCATCCCGACAGCCCGCAAGAAAAACCGTCAGCAGAGAAATTATCAGGACAGCCGCGCCAAATTTGATGCTCCGCTTCATATAATTCCTCCTTTTTCACTCTCGATTCCGCTTGAAAACATCATGTGCATCAGTCATTCCTGTTTTATATACATCGGCACCACTTCCCTGATATAATTTATAATATTTCCACAATTTTATTATACAATATTTCTAAATAATGTCAATATATTTTACGAATATACACAAAAAAAACCGGAGCTATTTATAAAACAGCTCCGGAAAATAGATTTTCTATTTTTCTCACAGCGCCCGGCAGGCTTCCTTCAGCCAAGCCAGGGTCTCAGGCTCCACATGGGGTGCCAATGCCTTGTACACCTTCTGATGGTAATCATTCAGATAGTCCAGTTCTTCGCGGGTCATCATGTCCACATCAATGGCCTTGTTATCAATGGGGAACAAAGTGAGCGGTTCCATCTTCAGGAAGCGGCCATACTCGGTTTCCTTCCAGAACACCACTTCCAGCATATTCTCGGTGCGGATGCCGTACTTGCCTTCCATATACAAACCGGGCTCGTCGGTGATGGTCATGCCCACTTTCAGCACGCCGGAAGAACGCTGACTGAAGTTCTGGGGGCCTTCATGCACACCGCCAAAGAAGCCTACGCCATGGCCGGTGCCGCAGCGGTAGTCCAGACCATATTTCCAAACCTGCTGACGGGCCAGGCAATCCAGCATACCGTCCTTGGTTCCTTCCGGGAACACAGCCATGGCCAGCTGAATGTGGCTCTTGAGCACCCGGGTAAAGTCGGTCTTTTCCTCTTCGGTAATGGGGCCCATGACAAAGGTACGGGTCACATCGGTGGTGCCGGTCAGGTACTGTCCACCGGAATCGATGAGCAAAAAGCCCTTCTTTTGCAGCATGTCAGACTTCTCTGCCGTGGGGCCATAGTGCATCATGGCAGCATTGGGGCCATAGCCTGCAATGGTATCAAAGCTCTCGCCCTTGTTTTCCGGCATTTTTGCCCGTTCTTCTGCCAGCATCAGGCACACGTCATATTCGCTGACACTCTCCCCTGCATCCATGCGCTTTTGCAGCTTGACCCAGAAGTTCGCCAGCGCCACGCCGTCCCACACATGGGCTTCACGAATGTTTTTCAGCTCAGTGGGATTCTTTACACCCTTGAGCGCCGTTACCACATCGGTGCCATAGATAATGGAAACCGTGTCGTTCTTCATCAGGCGCAGCAGGTTGTCATAGCTGATGCCAGCCTTGTTCACCAGCATTTTAGCGCCGCCCAAATCGCCGGACAAATCCTCGGTAATAGCTGCATAGGGGCGAAGGGTGAAGGTTTCCTTCAAATAGGCGATGTCCTCCGCGCTCAGGCGGTCCTCATCCAGATACAGACGGGCTTCATCCTTGAGCACCAGCACATAAGAGGTGGCAAAGGGGTTATAGGCAATGTCGGATGCCCGGACATTGGAAAGCCAGTTGGCGCAGTCCAGGGTGCTGTACAGCTGGGCGTCGGCATGCTTTTCTGCCAGCTTCTCCCGCACCTGCTGCAGCTTCTCCTTGGGGGAAAGGCCGGCATACTTTACGTCCAGCACATAAGCGGGTGTATGAGGCAGCTCGGGGCGGCCTTCCCAAACGGGCATAACCAAATCTTCGCTGACCAGAGAAGCGCCCACTTTTTCCAGCTTTTCCTGGAGCAGCAGGCCGCTTGCCGCCGGATAAATTGCGCCGTCTACTGCTACTGTCTTTCCGGCCTGAGTATCAGCCAAGTATTCCTCCACAGTGGGAACGCCCTTTTCCCGCATACGGAACAGCTTGATTTCGCTGCCGGACAGCTGGCCTTCCGCCTGAATAAAATACCGGCCGTCCGTCCACAGGCCACTCTCTTCGGTGGTAACTACCAGCGTACCGGCAGAGCCGGTAAAGCCGGAAAATTCCTTGCGGGCCTTCCATGCCTCGGGGATATATTCGCTCATATGGGGGTCGCTGGTGGGAATTATCAGCGCATCCACATTGGCTTTTGCCATTTCACCGCGCAATGCGGCAATTTTTTCATTGACAGTCATGGGAAACAACTCCTTTATGCAAAATAAAACAGCCCCCGGACCTGCCGGAGGCTGTGATAAGGCAAAACTTCTCCGGTATTACACCAGATGACAGGCCACAAAATGGCCCGGACGTGCTTCCTTGAGCACCGGAGTCTCTTTACGGCACCGGTCGGTGGCGTTGGGGCAGCGGTTGGCAAAGGGACAGCCCGGCTTGGGATTGATGGGGCTGGGCACGTCGCCGGAAAGCACCTGCGCCTTTTTCTGGGCTTCCTTGTCCGGGTCGGGAATCGGCACGGAGGACAGAAGCGCCTTACTGTAGGGATGCAGGGTGTAATCATAAATCTCGTCACTGTCTGCCAGCTCCACCAGGTTGCCCAGGTACATAACGGCAATACGGTCAGAGATATACTTCACGATGTTCAAATCGTGAGCAATGAACATATAGGTCAGGCCCAGCTTATTCTGCAAATCTTTCAGCAGGTTGATAATCTGGCTCTGAATGGAAACGTCCAGCGCAGAAATAGGCTCGTCACACACGATGAACTCAGGCTCGATGGCCAGCGCACGGGCAATACCGATACGCTGACGCTGGCCGCCGGAAAACTCGTGAGGGAAACGGTTTGCATGCTCACGGTTCAGGCCGACGGTTTCCAGCAGCTCATACACGCGCTGCTGACGCTTCTCTTTGTCATACATATTGTGGATTTCCATGCCCTCTGCAATGATGGTACCCACGGTCATACGGGGATTCAAAGAAGCATAGGGGTCCTGGAAAATAATCTGCGCTTTGCGGGAATAGGCAAAACGGTCCTTGGTGTGCTTCAGGTTGACTTCCTTGTCGCGGTACAGAATCTTACCCTTGGTGGGGTGATAAATGCCCATCACCACACGGCCCATGGTAGACTTACCGCAGCCGGACTCACCTACAACACCCAATGTCTCACCCTTGTAGATATCGAGAGAAACATTATTGACAGCCACCAGTGTCTGGCGGGGGCCAACATGGAAATGCTTGGATACGTTTTCCAGTGTAATCAGCTTTTCCTTTTCCATTATGCCTTATCCTCCTTTCCGGGGAAATCAGGATGCAGCCGCCAGCAAGCAGCAGTGTGTCCCTCTCCCACGGTGAACACGGGAGGTTGGTTGTTTTTGCAAATCTTCATGCAATGCTGGCAGCGGCTGGCAAATGCACAGCCCTTGGGCGGTGCAAACAAATCGGGGGGAGTACCGGGAATAGAAACCAGTTCCTCGTCACGGCTGGTCTCCACAGTAGGAAGGCTGCGCAGCAGAGCGGCGGTATAGGGATGGCTGGCATGATAGAAAATATCCTGAGAGGTGCCCTGCTCCACCACTTTACCGGCATACATAACGGCTACGCGGTCGGCCAGGTTGGCCACAACGCCCAAGTCGTGGGTAATCAGAATAATAGCAGTGCCGGTTTCTTCCCGAATCTTGCCCATCAGCTGCATAATCTGTGCCTGAATGGTCACATCCAGAGCAGTAGTAGGTTCGTCGGCAATCAGCAGCTTGGGATTGCAGGAAAGAGCCATAGCAATCATAGCGCGCTGGCGCATACCGCCGGAAAACTCGTGGGGATACTGGTCGGCACGTTCCTCTGCGTTGGGAATCTGCACCAGCTTCAGCAGGCGAATCGCCTCTTCCCGGCATTTTGCACCGGAAAGCTTCTTGTGCTTATGCAGAGTTTCGGTAATCTGCTTGCCCACTTTCATGGTGGGGTTCAAGCAGGTCATGGGGTCCTGGAAAATCATGCTCACCAGCTGGCCGCGGATGTTCTGCATCTCTTTTTCGCTGGCAGCAACAATATCCTTGCCGCACAGCTCCAGCGTACCCTCTTTAATGCGGGCCGGAGGCATGGGGTTCAGCTTCATAATGGTTTTTGCAGTCACACTCTTGCCGCAGCCAGACTCGCCAACGATTGCCAGCACTTCCCTTTCCTCCACATGAAGGGAAACGCCGCGGACAGCATGGACTTCACCTGCATAGGTGTCAAAGGAAACGTGGAGATTTTCAATCTTTAATACGTCTGCCATACTTCCATTACCTCCTTAACTTCGGGTCAAATGCATCCCGCAGCTGGTCGCCCAACAGGTTGAAGGACAGCATGGTGAAGCAGATGAACAGTGCCGGGAACAACAGCTCCGTGGGGTAGGACTGGAAGAACTGAATGCCGTCGTTGGCCAAAATACCCCAAGAAGTTTCCGGGGGAGCAATACCCAGACCCAGCATGGACAGGAAAGCCTCGGTAAAGATGATGGCCGGAATGTCCAGTGTAATATTCACGATAATCACGCTCAGAATATTGGGAACCAGGTGGCGGGCAATAATCCGGCGGGGTTTTGCACCCATAGCCTGTGCGGCAATGAGGAACTCCTGCCCCTTAAGGGCTACCACCTGTCCACGCACCAGACGAGCCATGCCGGTCCATCCGGTAATAGAATATGCGATAATAATGGTAACTACGCCGCGCTCCAACACAACCATGAGCAGCATAACGATAATCAGATAGGGGATACCGCTAATCACTTCCAGCACACGCATCATGACGTTATCTACAGCACCGCCAAAATAACCGGAAATACCGCCGTAAATAATACCCATCAAACAGTCGATGAGAGCAACTGCCGCGGCAACTGTCAAAGAAATACGGGCACCATACCATACGCGGACAAAAATATCACGTCCCAGCGTATCGGTACCAAAAATATGAGGCTGACCGTTTACCGGGTCAATAGACATGGGAGGCTTGTGGGTAAACACAACGTTTTGGTCGTTAATGCCAAAGGGAGAAAACATGGGAACAAAGATAGCGCCGATAATCAACAAAATCAGAATTCCCGAACATACCATTGCCACCTTGCTGCGGCGAATACGTCCCATTGCATCCTTCCAAAAGCTGATGGAGGGACGGACAATGGATTCCATGGAACCAGCGTCAGTTCCTACGGTTTCAAACTCGGAAGCATCAATATGGCTGTCTGCTGTGTAAGCAGTTTCGGCCACATCAATGGCAGGCTCAAAAGGAGCCTTCTTTTTAATACTGAAAAGTCCCACAGGCTTTACTCCTTTCCGCCGGTCAGCTTGACACGAGGGTCAATCAAACCATACAAAATATCTACAACCAAGTTTGCAAGCACCAGGAAGGCACCGAAGAACATGGTGGTACCAGCAATCATGGGATAGTCGTTCTGCTGTACGCACTGGACAAAATACTTGCCCATGCCAGGAATAGTGAAAATGTTTTCCACCACAAAGGTGCCAGTGAGCAAAGAAGCAACCAGCGGACCCATAACGGTAATTACTGGCATCAGTGCATTACGGACAGCATGCTTCCAAATCACAGCCTTTTGAGAGAGTCCCTTGGCCTTTGCGGTCATAATATAGTCCTGGCCCAGCACGTCCAACATACTGGTACGCATCAACCGGCTGATAGTTGCCATTGAGCCAAAGGCCAGTGCAAAGGGCGGCAGCAATTTTGTATTTGCTGCTCCCCAGCCCACCACAGCGAAAATTTGCATGCCGGTAGCCTGATAGAGCTTAAGACCCAGAAAATACTGAAGCAGGGAGCCAATCACAAACGATGGAACGGAGACGCCTACCAAAGCAATAAACATGGTCAGGGTATCCCATTTGGTACCGCGCTTTACGGCTGCAACAATTCCGAGCAGCACACCCATAATAAAGGCAAAGAGCAGCGCCCGAAGGCCCAAATCCAGAGAGACCGGGAAAGACTGGGCGATAATATCGGTCATAGAGCGTCCTGTGCGCAGCGAAGAACCCAAATCTCCTTGGAAAATACGGGCAAAATAGATAATATACTGTTCCCACAGAGGCTTATCCAATCCGTATTTTGCATACAGAGCTTGCTTTGCTTCCTCGGGGATTGCCTTACCACCAGTAAAGGGGTCGCCAGGCAGCAAACGCATCAAAAAGAAAGTCACAGTGATGAGCGCCCATACCGTGATGACTGCATACAGAATCCGCTTGAGGATGTACAACAGCTGTTTTGAATTCAAGCAAAATCATTCCCTTCTGAAAAATATCTATATATAAAGGTATTTTGCAGGCAGATACCATACAAATCCCTGTTGCCCATCAAAAGATGTGCCTTATTCGTCATATTTTGCAGAAAAATGCTTATGAAAGCCGCAAAACCCCTGTCAAAGAAGATTTTGCGGTTTTCATAAGCAAAAAGGGCCACATGAACCCATATGGCCCTTTTCACAATTACATTTATAGTGTTTCCGAAAACCGATTGAGAATGTGGCCTTATTTCACAATCTCAGCACCGTCGCAGAAGTCAAACTCCTGGAAGCCGGTACGGGTCATGCCGGAAATCTTGTTGGACTGTACATAGGTAATTACGCTGAAGTACAGCGGATAGACAGCATAGTCATCCTTAATCAGGATGGTCTCAGCCTGCTGCAGGATTTCCTGACGCTTAGCAGCATCAACTTCCTGCATAGCCTCATTCAGCAGCTCGTCATATTCAGGGTTGTTGTACTTACCGTAGTTATTGCCGTTGTCAACCATGAACATGTCCAGGAAGGTCATAGCATCGTTGTAGTCAGGAGACCAACCAGCAAACACGATGTCAAAGTTGCCGTTATCCATAGCGTCCAGACGTGCCTTAAAGGTCATGGGAGAAATCTCCACATCAATGCCCAGAACGGTCTTCCACTGATTCTGGAAGTACTCAGCCTCGGTACGAGCCTTGGTCTGGTCGTCGCACACATAGGTCAAGGTTCCAACATCTTCCAGAGTCATGCCCAGCTCTTTCAGGCCTTCGTCAAACAGAGCCTTTGCACCAGCGGTATCGTGGTCCATCAAATCCTCACGGCCATCGACATACTTGCCGTCGTTAGCTCCGTTGATGGAGGTGGGAACCAAACCGTTGGCAACGACAGAGCCGTTAGCCACAACGTTATTCACATAGGACTCGGGGTCAATGGCATCGCCCAGAGCCTTACGAATCTTCGCATTGCTCAGAATCTTGTTGCCCTCGATGTTGTACTGGAAGTACCAGTTGCTGTTATCGGTGTAGGAATACACAGGCTCGTTCAGAGCTTCCAGCTGCTTAATCTGCTCAGCGTTAACGTTGATGCTGTCCACCTGGCCAGCCTGGAAAGCATTCAGACGAGCATTGGCGTCGGTCATCATCACATAGTTGAGCTTGGGAATCTTAATGGAGTCAGCATCATAGAAGTCTTCATTCTTGGTCATGGTGATGTGGTCATCATGTACCCACTCGCTGACATAGTAGGGGCCGTTGTAAGCCATGGTGTCGATTTCCTTGTTATACAGGGAAGTACCATCGCTGTTGGTGCCAGCTGCCTCATAAATCTTCTGGTTCACGGGCAGATAGCTCTGGAATGCAAACAGGTTCAAAGCATAGGTCAGAGGATTGTTAAAGGTGACTTCCAGGGTGTAGTCATCGATTGCTTTGCAGCCCAATTCGGAAGCATCGCACTCGCCCTTATAGAACTTCAGACCATTCTCAATGTTGTTATAGAGAATGAAGCCATAGGTAGAAGCAGTTTTCTCGGTCATGCTGATGGTCCAGCTATAGATGAAGTCATGAGCAGTAACCGGGTCGCCGTTGTTCCACTTAGCATCCTCGCGCAGCTTGATGGTGTAGGTCTTGCCATCCTCGCTGACCTTATAGCTCTCTGCCAAATCCGGAACAGGCTGGTCATTCTCGTCCAGCTTGAACAGGCCGGCAGTGGTCAAACGCAGAATATCAGCGGAAGCCACGTCGTTGGTGGTAGTGGGGTTCAAATCCGGGGGCTCTGCCCGAACATCAATAGTTACCATATCAGGGTCGGATGTGCCGGCATAGTTGCTCTTTTGAGCTTCGGTGCCGGAAGTGGTGCTGCTAGTAGAGTCGCCGGAAGTGGTGCTGGAGCTATCGGAAGGCGTGGAAGCACAGCCAACAGCAGAAACAGCCATCAAGCCAGCAAGCAGCAAAGCTATAAGCTTTTTCATCGTCATTTTCCCTCCAAATGAATTTTGGTGAATCATCACTTGCATTATCATACTGCAAAACCGGGAATTTTGCAAGTTAAAATCTCAAATCTTTCCCGCAGATACAAGGAAAGCCTGTAAGAATCTTGGACACATTTTTGTTCATATTACCTAATTATTCTTTTTGAGAATTAAATTGCAATATGTTTTAATACAACATGCACAAAAATGCTTTTTGTTTTTTACATCTACGCGGGTTTTTCCATTTATTTTCCTTCTGGCTTTCAAAAAGCAGAGTTTTTCTTGCTTTTTTTCTTTGGTTTTTTTTTAAATATCTTTATAATTACCAGAGAAAACTGTTTTTTTCGTCTTACATGATATTTTTGCATTTTTATTACTTTGTGCAATTTGTATGTTTTTATTTGTCCTCTGCACGCGGCCGTTTTGGGTTTTTGTCCTTTAAGAAAAAACACTTGTATTTGTTAAATGGAATTCCTGTCACTTTGTCCGCAGAAGAGAAGCGGAACAAAATAAAATTGCCAAAAGCAACAATTAAGATGGTTAGAGTTTCCTGTCCTTCAAAATTCTTTTATTTTTTGTAAAAAAC
>DYBQ01000045.1:13896-17593 GCA_019418545.1 Clostridiales bacterium
CAAATGCAAGATATGGAACAAAATCCTGCATTTTTCCATTTTTCTTCTTTCTTTTCCCAATGTGATTTTTGTCAAAATTTTCATCTGTATTGATAGAAAGACCGAATGAGAAGAACATACAAAATATGTATAAAAAGCCACTCCATATACAATGCATGGAGCGGCTTTTTAACAAGAATCCTTATATTATGAAGCTCAAAACGTTACTCTGCTGCCACAACGGGTTCCTCTTTGCCGAACAGCTTCTTCACGCCCTGAATTACTACAACTACACCCAAAGCCAAAATCAGTACAGCAAATACCAACTGCAGGCAAGCGCCCCAAGCGGTCAATACGCTGGCGCCGTTCACCATGGTAGTCATACCGGAAACCCATGCATAAGTGCCATCAGCCAGGCCGGAAGTGAGCTGCCAGATAGTCATCCCCAGTGCAGTAAAGGTAACAGCAATCATTACCACCATGGGAATCCAAAGCATAAAGCCCTTGCGCTTGGTGCGCTTGAGGAACACAGCGCAAGCCACCAATGCCAGTGCAGACAGCAGCTGGTTTGCAGAGCCAAACAGCGGCCAAATGGAAGCATAACCGGCCTTTGCCAGCAGATAAGCCAGTACCAAAGTGATGATGGTTGCAAAATATTTATTGGTCAAAACCTTGCGCACCGGACCCATATCCTCGTCTTTAATGGAAGCGTCCAAGAACAGCTCCTGGAAGGACAACCGGCCAACACGTGCCACAGAGTCCAAAGACGTGAGGGCAAAAGCGGAAACTGCCAAGTTAATGAGTGTAAAGACAACATCCTTCGGCAGGCCCACAGCCTGAAGGAAGTTGGACACGCCGCCGGCAAAAATCTGAGGCGGAGTGGTATAGCCCTGTTCTGCTGCTGCACCGGTAGATGTAAAAGAGGCCACCGCAATCAGGGCAATCACTGCCAGCATGGATTCCATCAGCATAGCTCCAAAGGAAACCGGCAGCATATTTTTTTCGTTTTTAATCTGCTTGGAAGCGGTGCCGGAAGATACCAGGGAATGGAAGCCGGACACAGCGCCGCAGGCAATGGTAACAAACAAAATCGGGAACAGGCTTTGGCCGTCCACCACAAAGCTGGTGAAGGCCGGCAGGTTTACGGCAGGCTGTGCCACAAACACACCCACAATGGCTGCCAGAATCATGGCGACCAGCAGATAACTGTTCAAATAGTCACGGGGCTGGAGCAGTGCCCACACGGGAGCCACGGATGCAATGAGCACATAGATAAATACAATAATGTGCCAAGTACTCTGGGAAATGTACATGGGGAAATATAGTCCCAATACAATTGCGCCAATGAGCATGACAATGGCAATGGCGGTATTGAGCCACTTGTGAAGCTTGCCATAACGAAGCAGGAATCCCAAGGCAACTGCTTCCACAATGAAAATCATAGAAGTGGTAGCAACAGAGCCGTTGGCAGTAATCGTAGAAACCGTACCATCGGCAGCTGTGCTGAAGCCGTTAAAGGTACCGGCTACCACATCTGCAAAAGCAGCAACCACCAAAATGCAGAACAGCCAGCAGAACAGCAAAAACAGCTTTTTACCGGTTTTGCCAATGTATTCTTCAATGATATAGCCGATGGTGCGTCCTTTGTTTTTTACAGAAGCATACATGGAAACAAAGTCCTGCACTGCACCAAAGAATACGCCGCCAATCAGTATCCACAACAGTACCGGTACCCAACCGAAAATTGCTGCCTGAATCGGCCCGTTAATAGGACCCGCGCCAGCAATAGACGCAAACTGATGGCCAAACACCACATTCGTGTCTGCCGGAACATAGTCAACGCCGTCCTCCAATTCATAAGCCGGCGTTTTTGCTTTAGGATCAATTCCCCAGGTTTTTGCGAGATAACGCCCATAAATCAGGTACGCACCGCCCAAAACCACAATGGCAATAATCATCATAAGCAAGCCATTCATGACGATAACCTCCTGTTTGATTGCCCTGCATATTTCGCCATATGCAGAACTTCCAGATTGAGATTCCCCCTCATCAGGTTCTCTTGTCATACTATTCTACTACCCATCAGACAACGTGTCAATAAATCGGAAATGTAAAATTCACATTTTATTCATAAGTACAAAATCAATTGTCAAATAAAAAAATATATGAACAAAACAGCAAATTTTACAAAATTGGAGAAAAAAATCCCCCTGCCAACAGGATTCGCTGTTAGAAGGGGGATTTTTGATTTATGATACTTTATTATTTCTCAGAATTCAGTCCAAATCGCCCTGCTCCAAACAGAACATGACGAACTCGCTGAACAGAGAGTTGGACCAGGCAAACCACGGGCGGGTAAACTGGCTGGGGTCATCCTTGTGGAAGCCCTCATGCATAAAGCCGGTACCAGCATCGCTGTTCTCCAGCATATCCAGCAGCTGGAGACGCTCTTCCCGGCTAGTGCTGGTAAGGCCCTGCATGGAAAGTGCAATGTGCCAAATATACTCCGGCGGCGTGTGGGGGCTGCCCACGCCCTTAGCAAAGCTGCCTTCAAAGTAGAAGGGGTTCTCCTCGCTCAGCACATAACGGCGGGTATTCTGATAAATCTCGTTATCCGGCTCGCAGTATCCCAGATAGGGGATGGACATCAGGCTGGGGACGTTGGCATCATCCATATGAGTATAGTGGCCCAGGCCGTCAGTCTCATAGGCATAAATCTTGCCGAATTTGGGATGGTCTACAACGCCATAGTTTTCAATTCCCTCACGGATTTCACCGGCGAGCATATCTGCCTCGTTAGCCAGTGCCTCATCGCCCCGGACAGTCCGGCAAATTTCTGCCAAATAGCCCAGCACCACGCAGGCAAACATATTGGAAGGAATGAGATAGGGATAGACACAGGCATCATCGCTGGGACGGAAACCGCACCAGGTCATGCCGGTAACAGCATGAGGGGCGCCCTTTCCGTTATGGCTCAGGGTATCCTGCGTCAGCTCGGTGTTGCGGATAAAATAATAGTCAGAATCCTCTGCATGGTTCTGCTCTTTCTCCCACAGGCCCACAATCAATTCCATAGTCTCAAAGAAATTATCATCGAAAATGTCTGTGCGGCCAGTGGTTTTCCAGAACAGCCAGGCAAGCTGGATGGGATAGCACAGGGAGTCGATTTCATATTTCCGCTCCCACACCCAAGGTCCCTGACGGGGCTCATCGGGCTCCCAGCACTGGTTGTTGGGCTCGGAGTTGAAGGCGTTGGCATAGGGGTCGATATTGATGCAGAACAGCTGACGGCGAATCAGGCCGGCAATCAAATCGGCCACGTCCTTCTGGCGGGCAGCCAGCGGCAGATAGTGGCGCACCTGTGCGGTGGAATCCCGAAGCCACATGGCGGGGATATCGCCAGTAAGCACAAAGGTGGTGCCATCTTCCATTTCCCGAACCGTGGTGTCCATGGTGTTGGGATAGCAGTTGCGGAACAGCTGCGCCAGCTTGGGGCGGGATTCCAGCTTTTCGCAAATACGGTCAATTTCAGGTTTCAGGTTGGGCAGTGCCATTTGATACACTCCTCTTGCTTTTATATTTTTTTAAATTTATGGTTGATACAATAATCAATTAGCCCCGTTCCGGGCCCATTTCCGGCTCGTCATACTCTACGCCAAAGGTCTCCACGGTTACCTTTTCCATAATCTGGTCTTCATAGGGACGGTCGCTGTAATCC
>DYBQ01000046.1:0-7655 GCA_019418545.1 Clostridiales bacterium
TGATAGGAGTGTGACTTATGGAAAAGTGGTTTTTGTTTGTCTTATCTTCTTTGATATTTATTTATTCCGGAGTTACAAGCATGGCTTTTGAGATTGTATCTGCAAATACCGAGGTTTTATCTGACAAAGCTGAAATAATTTGGTATGGAAACTGTTATGTAAGCGGCAATAGTTTAAAGTCAAGCAACATTGAAGTTTTAGATTCTAAATCTTTATCTGTATCTTATTCAAATACCACTCTGTTTCTTAATGGAATAATTAAAGATACTTCTGCCGATATAAAAATCTCTTATTCGAATAATGAAATTATTGACACATTGGATACCACAAATAATTTCAAAGTGTTGTCAATATTAAATATGGAGGATTATATACGTATAATATTGGAAAATTGCGGTAATAACATTGTCTACATAAATATTCCCGCAATAGAAACTATGCAGAATATAGATAATTTTAATCAAAATTGGTATGCAGATTATGTGCCAGGAAAGATTGAAGAAGTTCCAACTCCTGTTACAAGAGCTACTACTACCGATTATAAGTTTACTTATACCAATACTACTGAAGTAATGGGTGAAAAAACATACGAAAAGCTGGTGTTACAGGCGATATATGAATGGCCAGATACAATTAATAGTAGTACTGGTGGAGAGTTTAGAACTAGTTTGGGAATACTGGAATCTTATACACAACATACAGACCTTGCCGGTAAAACAAGAACTTGGAGAAATTGTAGTCTTCGCGTAAATAAAATGAATGTTCATGTTGCTACTGCGAAAGGTGAATATGTTTCGTATGCTAGAACGCAATTCGTAGGTAAAGAGTATAAAGAAGGTGAAGTTAAATTAGGTTATGCTTTAGCTATTCCTAAAACTAATTTTTCTATTTCATATAGTTATCCTACTGTTAGAACATTTGAAAATGGAGATTTGGGATATTTTACATATCCGGCTTCTAATGAAAATAAAGTAGTAAGAACAAAGATTTCTTTCGGAACGCAATATTCTTGGATTCAAGAGGAATCAACTGTACATCGAGGGCAAGAATTAGGTGAAAAAGCTTATGCGAATTTTAAAATAGAAACACTGTCGAAATATATACAGACTGGAAGAAAAGGATTTAAAGTAGAATGGCAATATAGCATTTATTCTGATGGGAATGCCCATGGGTATGGGACAAATTGGTATAATACCTCAAAAACATTTCCGAACACTTTGTATTATACTTTGAAGGAATAATGATGCCAAGAAGGGGCTGTTTGAACATGTCAATCATGTTTACTTTTTTGAAGAAGCATCGTGTCCTGTTCATCTGTTTGGCAGTGGTGCTGGCAGCGGGAGCTATTGTTATAGGCTTGGTGCTGCGTGAGGGGCAATCGAAGGTGCCGGAAGATTTTTCTCCCTTTGGCCGCGCGAATTTTCAGATGAAGGAGGACTCGAACATTGCTTATCCTCCTGTCAACGGAATCCCCATTCCCACCGGGGAGGAAACGCTGGTGGATTTAGACAGAGCGGTACTGGGGGACAACTGCTCGTGGCCGCAGCAGCAGGCCAAAAGCTGGCTGCAGCTTACTCTCTGGCAGGAAGACGAGCTGAATGCCGCCGGGCTCCCCTTGTTCCAGCCGGCAGACCCGGTTACCATTTTATTCTATATTCTGGAGGAGGAACCTTCTTCACCGGCTGCGTTTTTCTATCGGGGAAAGTATGTGCTGGCAACGGTGGGAGGAAAGCCCAAAGAAGTATTGCAGCCCGACTATTTTATCAGTCTTTTCGATTCGGCACAAAAGTGTCCCGGAATTGACGATATCAATTGGAAAACGATTTTTTCCTGGCTCTATTATACATAAGTTTTTTGACAGGCGGAGGTGAAAAAGACCACCGCCTGTTATTTTTGTTTCCTAATTCTAAAGGAAGAGACAAAATTGCCGCCCTTTTTTGCGTATCTTCCTGTGGCTTTTGTTGAAATACACTGTTTTTTTTCGAGCCCTTGACTTTTTCGCTGTTTTAGGCGTATTATGAACGGGAGGTAGTTATCCTTTTTAACTATTTATTTCCATTTTACACAACAATTGCCTTTTAGAATTAGGTGTATCCTATAATTTGTTGTAAAAATAAACTATTTTCAGCAATCCTTTTTATGCTGCTTTTGGAGGTGAAATGTATTCCATGAATCCATCCATCTATCGGGCAGCGGCAGAAGTTTCCCTTTTTTGCCGCCTAAACCTTCGGCAAAAAATTGATATCCCCATACGGCGCGGTGATTTGGGCGTGCTGCTGTATTTATATGGCGCGCAGGAGGAAATTACCCCGGTTGCCGTCAGTGATTTTATGGGGATTTCCCGCCCCTGCACCACTGCATTGCTCAAGCGGCTGGAAGGCGACGGATATATTTTTCGCAGCCCAAGCCAGTCTGACGGCCGAAGCCGCACCATTACTCTGACCGAAAAGGGACGGCAATTGATTTTGGCTGCCCACGAAGAGTATGGGCGCTCGATGCAGGCGCTGGAAAAGGAAATGGGCATTGACCGCTTCCGAATTTTTTTAGAGATGATTGAGCAGTCCAATTCAATCCTGCGCAAAAGACTTTAATCCGGGCATATGCCCTTTTTTTGAGACAGCGTTAAACAGAGAGGAATGGTTAACTTGATGAAAATCGGACTGGATGTAGGCTCCACCACCATCAAATGCGTGGTGCTGGACGAAAAGGAAAACATCCTCTACAAATCCTATGAACGCCACTACTCCCAGATTATCGAAAAAATGGGGGAACTTCTGCAAAAAATCCAAAAGGAATATGTGGGAAATGAGGATGCCATGGTTTCGGTGTCTGGCAGCGCCGGAATGGGCATTGCCGAAAGCTGCTGCCTTCCCTTTATCCAGGAAGTATATGCCACCCGTCTGGCTTTGAAAAAGCTGATTCCCGATGCGGACTCTGTGATTGAGCTGGGCGGCGAGGATGCAAAAATTCTTTTCCTCACCGGTGGTCTGGAAGTGCGCATGAACGGCTCCTGTGCAGGCGGCACCGGCGCGTTTATTGACCAGATGGCCACCCTTTTGAATATTACCCCCGACGAAATGAATGAGCTCTCCAAGGAGCACGAAAAGATTTATACCATTGCTTCCCGGTGCGGCGTGTTCGCCAAAACCGATGTACAGCCTCTTTTGAACCAGGGCGCAAGAAAGAGCGATGTGGCCGCCAGCATTTTTGCGGCAGTTGCCAACCAGACCATTGCCGGTTTGGCACAGGGACGGCCGATTAGCGGAAACGTGGTGTATTTGGGCGGCCCTCTCACCTTCCTCTCCGAGCTGCGGGAAGCCTTTGACACGGCCCTTTCCACCAAGGGCCTGTGTCCCGAAAACTCCCTGTATTTTGTGGCGCTGGGCGCGGCCTATAACAGCGAGATTGCCGTGGATTTGAACACCGCCCTGAAAAATGTTGCCGCCTACAGCGGAAATGCTTCCTTCCTGTTTATCCCGCCGCTGTTTAACAATCAGGAAGAATATGACGAGTTTAAAGCCCGCCACGAAGCTTGTAAGGCTCCCCGGGCAGAGCTTACCGGCTACACTGGAAAATGCTTTTTGGGTGTGGACGCCGGCTCCACCACCGTCAAGGCGGTTTTGCTGGACGAGAAGGGCAGGCTGCTGGACTCCATTTATCAAAGCAACGCCGGTAACCCGGTGCCCATTATCCGGGAATACCTTTTGAATCTGTATAACAATCATCCCGGGATTCACATTGTCACCGGTGCAGTTACCGGCTATGGCGAGGAGCTGCTTAAAAACGCCTTTGCCATTGAATATGGCATTGTGGAAACCGTGGCTCACTTTACCGCTGCCAAAACCTTTATGCCTGACGTGGATTTCGTCATCGACATCGGCGGACAGGACATGAAGTGCTTCAAGATTCGGGGCGGCGCCATTGATAACATTTTCCTCAACGAAGCCTGCTCCTCCGGCTGCGGCTCCTTCCTGCAAACCTTTGCCAACACTTTGGGCTATGACATTGCCGAGTTTGCCAAAATGGGCCTGTTTGCCAAGCATCCGGTGGATTTGGGCTCCCGCTGCACCGTGTTTATGAACTCCTCTGTGAAGCAGGCCCAAAAGGACGGTGCAACCACCGAGGACATTTCTGCCGGTCTTTCCGTCAGCGTGGTGAAGAACGCCATCTATAAGGTCATCCGTGCCGCTTCCGCCGAAGAGCTGGGCCGCCGCATTGTGGTGCAGGGCGGAACCTTCCTCAATGATGCCGTGCTCCGTGTGTTTGAAAAAGAGCTGGGCGTCAATGTTATCCGTCCCGACATCTCGGGCCTGATGGGTGCTTATGGCGCGGCTGTCTATGCCATGAGCCGCTGGAACAAGCAGCCCGATGAGAGCAAGAGCATTATTTCCAAAGAAGAGCTCACAAACTTTGTCCACGAAGTCCATGTGACCTCCTGCGGCCTGTGCAGCAACCATTGCCGCCTGACGGTCAATGTGTTCGGCGGAAACCGTCGGTTTATTGGCGGCAACCGCTGTGAGAAGCCCGTCACCCGCCGCTCCGGTGCCGGGGATGAGCTGGATTTGTATACCTATAAGCTGAACAAACTCCGCTCCTATGAGCCCCGGCAGGGAAAGCGCGGCAAAATCGGGATTCCCATGGGCCTGAACATGTATGAGCTGCTGCCCTTCTGGCACACCTTCTTCACCCGTCTGGGCTTTGAAGTGGTCACTTCCCCGGTTTCCAGCCGTGAGCTGTATATCGAGGGCCAGCACACCATTCCTTCCGATACCGTGTGCTTCCCGGCTAAGCTCATGCACGGTCATGTGATTGCCCTGCTGAAAGAGGGCGTGGATTACATTTTCTACCCCTGCATGTCCTATAACTTTGACGAGAACCTGGGCGACAACCACTATAACTGCCCGGTGGTAGCCTATTATCCCGAAGTGATTTCGGCCAACATGCCCGAGCTGGAAAAGGCTACTTTCATTAAGGACTATGTGGGCATCCACCGCCGGAAGGACTTCCCCGGCAAGATGACCGAGATTCTCGGCCAGTATTTTGAGGGAATTTCCCTCCATGATGTGAAAACTGCCGCAGATGCTGCCTATGACGCCTACTCCTGCTATCTGGAAGATGTGCGCCATCAGGGCGAAGTGATTATCGAAAAGGCCCGGGAGAAAAAGTTGCCGATTATCGTCCTCAGCGGCCGTCCCTATCATCTTGACCCCGAAATCAACCACGGCATCAACAAGCTGATTACCAGTCTGGGCGCAGCGGTAGTCTCCGAGGATTCCGTCAGCTTCCACGAGCACCGGTTCCGCACCGGCGTGCTCAACCAGTGGACCTATCACGCCCGCCTGTATGCAGCGGCCAAATATATCGCTGACCAGCCCGACATGAACCTGGTACAGCTGGTGTCCTTTGGCTGCGGCGTGGACGCCATCACCACCGACGAGGTTCGGGAAATTCTGGAAGACGAGCATAAAATTTATACACAGATTAAAATTGACGAAATTACCAATCTGGGCGCAGTAAAAATCCGGCTCCGCAGCCTGTTTGCCGCCCTGGAAGCATGAGGTGAAATGATATGGCAGAATTGATTCGCGATAAGACCGGCCGGCTTCTCTTTACCAAAGAGATGAAGGAGGAATACACCATCCTGTGCCCCATGATGCTCCGCATCCATTTTGAGCTGTTTGTGAGCATTTTCCGGCACTATGGCTATAAAGCAGAGCTGCTCACCACCAGCGGCCCAAACATCGTGCAGGAAGGTCTGAAATACGTCCACAACGACACCTGCTATCCCGCCCTGCTGGTTATCGGCCAGTTTATTGACGCGCTGAAAAGCGGCAAATATGACGTGAGCAAAACCGCCCTCATCATCACCCAAACCGGCGGCGGCTGCCGCGCCTCCAACTATATCCACCTGCTCCGCAAGGCTCTGCGCAAGGCGGGCTTTGCCGATGTGCCGGTCATCTCCCTCAACCTGTCCGGCCTGGAAAAGAACCCCGGCTTCTCCCTGTCTATCCCGCTGATTCGGAAAATGATTGCCGCCATCGTCTATGGCGATGCCCTGATGCTGCTGGAAAACCAGGTAAAGCCCTATGAGGTCATCAAGGGTGACAGCCATGCCATGGTGAAGAAGTGGACCCGATACCTGTCCGAAAAGATTAACAAGGGCGACGCCTGCTCCATCAAGCAGCAAAAGGAATACCTGCACAAGTTGACCGCCGACTTTGCTTCCATCCCTGTGAAGAGAGTGCCCAAAGTTAAAGTAGGTATCGTAGGCGAAATCTATGTGAAATATGCTCCCTTTGCCAACAACCATTTGGAAGATTTTTTGGCGGAGCAGGACTGCGAGGTCAACGTGCCGGGACTGATTAACTTTGTGCTGTTCAAGGTGGATAACCGTTTGGACGACATCCGCATTTATGGCGGCAGCAAGGCAAAGTTCCATGTGATTAAGGTGCTGTACGATTATTTGGAAAAGATGCAGCAGGTGCTCATTGAAGCCATCAAGTCCCAGCCCTGTTTTGAGCCGCCCGCTTCCTATGACCATGTGAAAAAGCTGGTAGACGGTGTCATCGGCTATGGCGACAAAATGGGCGAAGGGTGGCTGCTCACCGCCGAAATGCTGGAGCTTGCCGAAGCAGGCTTTGAAAACATCGTTTGCGCCCAGCCCTTTGGCTGCCTGCCCAACCACATTTGCGGCAAGGGCATGATTCGCAAAATCAAGGCCATTAACGAAAAGGCCAACATTGTGCCCATTGACTATGACCCCAGCGCCACCCGGGTCAATCAGGAAAACCGCATCAAGCTGATGCTGGCGGTTGCCAGAGAGAATCTGAAGGAAGAAACCGGAGCATAATCGCTCTTTCCCACAAACAAAAAGCCCCTGTTTTCACAACCAGAAAACAGGGGCTATCTTTCTATCAGCAGCTTTTTAGAGGAGCGGGGCGCTATTCCTTTCGAAAATACTCATACACCTTTTGCGCCGCCGGATAGTTCATTCCCGGTGCGCCGGCAAGCTCCTCCACCGAAGCTTCCCGGATGGCAGAAATGGTCTTAAAATATCGCAGCAGCGACTTGGCGCGGGTTTCCCCGATGCCTTCAATGGAAGTGAGGGTGGTGGAAATATGGGCCTTTTTCCGCTGCTGCCGGTGGAAGCCAATGGCAAACCGGTGTACCTCCTCCTGAATGGTGGAGACCAGCGTAAAGGCCGAGCGATTGGAAGTAATGGCAATTTCGCCGCCATCCCCGGTAATGGCTCGGGTGCGGTGTTTGTCGTCCTTCACCATGCCGAACAGGGGAATATCGCCATATCCCATGCCTTCCAGCAGAGGCTTTACCGCCGCCACATGCCCCTTGCCGCCGTCCAGCAGGATGCAGTCGGGCAGCCGGGCAAAGCTCTCGTTGGTGCCCTTGGTCTTTTCATACTCCTTCATCCGGCGGAAAATCACCTCACGCATGGAGCCGTAGTCATCCTGTCCCGCAACAGTTTTTATTTTAAACTTGCGATAATCCCCCTTCACCGGATGCCCGTTTTCAAACACTACCATGGCCGCCACGTTCTCGCCTCCGGCCAGGTTGGAAATGTCATAGGCTTCCAGACGTACCGGCGGCTTTTCCAGCCCCAGCAGCCGTCCCAGCTCGTCCAGTGCCGAAGCCTCCTT
>DYBQ01000046.1:7665-14634 GCA_019418545.1 Clostridiales bacterium
GCCTGAGCCAGCTGCTCGGCGGCATTATTCCGGCACATTTCGGCCAGCTGGGCCTGTCTGCCCTTTTGCGGAACCGTAATGCTCACCTTTCTGCCGGCCTTTTGGCTCAGCCATTCTTCCAGCACTTCCTTGTCGGAAGCCGGGCCGTCCAGGGTAATCCTGGGCGGAATTCTTTCCCGCATTCCATAATATTGCTGTAAAAACTCTGTCCGGGCATTCTGGGCTTCTCCACAGTCGCCGGGCAAAAAGCTCTCCTGGTCGCACAGCCTGCCATCCTGGAAGCGGAAAACAAAAAAGCATCCGGCGCCGCCGCTCTGTGCCAGTGCAATCACGTCCTGCTCCGGCACGGGGCTTGCCACAACCTTTTGACGCTCCCGCATTTTTTTCACCGCGGCCAGCCTGTCGCGAATCTTGGCGGCTTTTTCAAATTCCAGATTTTCCGCCGCCTCGTTCATTTTTTCCGTCATCACCTTAATGGCCTGGGTGCTGCCTCCCTGCAAAAAGTCCAGGGCATCCTTCACGCTTTCCTGATATTCCTTTTGAGAAATCCTTCCCGCACAGGGCGCGCTGCACTGCTTAATAAAATAGTTGAGACAGGGTCTCCCCTTGCCGATATCCTGGGGGAACTTCCGGTTACAGGTGGGCAGCCGAAAAATTTTTCTTGCTTCGTCAATCGATTCCTTCACGGCCCAGGCGCTGACATAGGGCCCGGCATAGGTTGCGCCGTCGTCCTCCACCATGTTGGCTTCTGAAATTTTGGGCCAGTCGCCGGGGCCAATGCGGATATAGTGGTATCCCTTGTCGTCTTTCAGCAGGATATTATATTTGGGCTTGTGGAGCTTAATCAGGTTACATTCCAGCACCAAAGCCTCAAACTCGCTGTCAGTGAGGATATATTCAAAGTACTCCACGTGGGAGACCATCTTCCGCACCTTTTCCTCGTGGTTTTTGTCGGAGCCAAAATATTGGCTCACCCGGTTTTTCAGGGCTTTGGCCTTGCCAATATAGATAATCTCCCCGGTTTTGTCGTGCATAATATACACCCCGGGATGCAGGGGAAGCCGCATCGCCCGGGCGCGCAGCTCTTTAATATGTTCATTTTGCACTTTGGGGGCAGTCTCCGGCACAAAGGTTTCCATGGCGTGTCTCCTTTCCAAAATCATGTCTCAATCCGATACTCTTTCCCAATGAGAAGGCACCGGGAATCGGCTCCATGTCCCACCTGGCTGGTGACGGCAATGGGCAGGCATGGATTTTTAACGGCACGAAGAACCAGCTCCGGCACAGAGGGCTTTTCTCCGGTTTTCTCCATTTGGGAAAAGGTGCCCAGCAGCAGGCCGCTGATTTTGGAAAAGGCCCCTATCTGCCGAAGCTGGGCAAGGCAGGCAGCAATCCGGTCTGCTCCGCCGCTGCGGCTTTCCAAAAACAAAATCTTTCCTGCAAAATCAGGCAGATAAGGCGTTCCGGCCAATTTTAAAAAGCAGCGGATATTACCGCCAATCACCACGCCATTCATGGAATCTCCCTGTAAAAAATCCCATTGCACCCGATACAATTCGTCCTTTCCCTCCAGCACCGAGCGGAAAAAGCGCTGCTGCTGCCCGGGTGCGTCAGCGCCTGTCAGGTTCCGCAGCTGATACAGGCCGGACACTGCGCCGGTTTTGGCATACAAAGCGTTTAGAATGGCCGTTATATCGCTATACCCCCAAAAGGGCTTGGGATGGGAGCTAATCACCTCATAGTCCAGATAGTCCAAAATCTCGTTTGCCAAATCCCCGCCGGAAACATCAAAAATAGCCCGGACGCTGTCATCACGATACATCTCCAAAAGGGCGTCAGCCCGCTGCTGCGCCATACCGCTGAACACAGTGCCTTGCCCATACAGGCAGGGGCTGTATACAGGCGTTAGAGAAAGCCTTCCCAGCACTTTTTCCAGTACCCCTATCTGTTCCCGCCCATTGCCTCCCAAAGCGTTAGAGCAGGCGCAAATGCCAATTTTATCGCCCTTTTTCAGCATGTCCCTTTCTCCCCCAGGTTATCATGGATAAAAGAAAAGCACCGCCTGCCGGCGGTGCAAAAAAATGCCGCGGCTTGCATCGAAACACAATCTGCCGCAGCATTTTTATTCCAGACAAATGGATTACTCCGCAAATCCGGACTTTACCAAATCCACCAAGCTGTCAACGGCTTCCTGCTCGTCGGAACCGTCAGCAATAATACGGATATTGGTGCCGCCAACAATGCCCAAAGACAAAACGCCCAGCAGGCTCTTGGCGTTGACGCGTCTTTCTTCCTTCTCAACCCAGATGGAAGACTTGAACTCGTTAGCCTTCTGGATGAAGAAAGTTGCCGGACGGGCGTGAAGGCCAACCTGATTCTGCACCATAACTTCTTTTACACACATGGTATTCACTCTCCTAAGCAGTAATAAAAAGATAAGACAAAATCCAAAACAGACACACTCACTGAAAAGCGGATTGCTTTTCCGTTGTTCCAGCAAACGCGTTAATCCTGTTAATTTAAGGTTATTATACCACAATTCGCCATGCCGTCAACCATCCTCACAAAAATTCGGCTGTGTGACCGAATGGGCGGAAAATGAAGTCGGCTTTGTTTGTGCACCTTGACCTGAATGTTGATAATTTTTTAGCAATCAAAAGCCAATTCTTGGTATTTTGCCCCAGTTTTTTCTAAACAAGAGAAGATAACGGCAGCAAAAAGACTCAAAATTGGGGCTGTCATAAGCCCTAACAAAGCTCTCCAAAACTATCTGTTTGGAGCCCAAAAACAGGGTATCATTATTTTGCGGCAATACGGCGGAGCCTTTCTCGTTATTCTTCCATATTTTACTGGAATCATACTTCTTCTGTCTCAGATTTTTCACCAGGGATGCCTTCCATTTCACGGCGGATTTGGTACAAAAGGTCTGCATCCCCCTTCTGGAATTCCACCTTTTCCAGCATATCGGGACGATGCTCCAAAGTCCTCCACAAAGACTGGGCCCGCCGCCATTTGGCAATATTGCCATGATGGCCGCTTAAAAGCACCGGAGGAACCGCCTGCCCTCTCCAAACCGCCGGGCGGGTATACTGGGGATATTCCAGCAGGCCGTTATAATGGCTCTCCTCCTCAAAGCACACGTCATCTGCCAGCACGCCGTCTATCATTCGGCTCACCGCGTCTGCCAAAGCCAGCGCCGGCAGCTCTCCTCCCGTGAGCACAAAGTTCCCTAACGAAATTTGCTCGTCTACATAAGTATCCAAAATCCGCTCATCCACGCCTTCATAGTGCCCGCACAAAATGGCGATGTTTTCCATCTGCCCCAGCTCCTTCACCCGCTGCTGGTCCAGCACACGCCCTTGGGGGGACATATAAATAGTATGCGGCTTTTTTCCCAGATGTGACGTTAAGTCATCCATACACAGGGCAATGGGCTCGGCCATTAGCAGCATCCCCTTGCCGCCGCCAAAAGGGCAGTCGTCCACCCGCTGGTGCTTGTCAAAGGCAAAATCCCGAATCTGATGGCAGCACACCTGCAAATATCCCTTTTTCCGCGCTCTTCCCACGATGCTCTCGGCCATCACGGTTTCGCACATATCAGGAAACAGGGTTAACATATCGATTCTCATGGGCTCATTCCTCGCTGTCAAAAATTCCCGCAATAGGACGCACCCGAATTACGCCCCCGTCCAAATCGGTTTCCGCAATCATTTCCTCCACGGCCGGGAATAAATATTCCTTCCCGTTTTCTCCTACAATCCGGTACACGTTATTGGCGCCGGTTTGAAACACTTCCCGCACCTTGCCATACACCGTGCCAGTATCCGCATCCTGCACCTGCATGTCAATCAAATCCTGAATAAAATACCGTCCCTCCGGGATTTTCACGTCCTTTCTGGCCAGATACAGCACCTTTCCCCGCAGCAAATCCCCCTGGGTAGCCGAGTCCACGCCCTCCAGCTTCATCAGTACCAGTGATTTGTGCATCCTCGCGCCCAATACCTTGACAGCTGTTTCGCCGCCATTCCAGTATAAAGTTTTGATTCCGGCCAAAACCTTTGGGGAATCACACCAGGACTCCACCCGCAGCTCTCCTCTCACGCCGTGGGTGCCCACAATCTTCCCGGCCTCCAAAAACTCCTTGCGCATTCGTTTTCCTCCTTCTACTGCCTGCTTGATACAAAAGAAGGGCCGTGACAAATTTCTTTGTCATGACCCTTTTATGAGCAATGATGCTCAGCCGATTTCCACAGCGACCTTGCCGTCCACACGGGTTGCAGCCGCCCGCATAACCACGCGGATGGCTCTGGCAATCCGGCCCTGCTTGCCGATAACGCGGCCCATGTCCTCTTCCGCAACGTGAAGATGATATACCACAGTCCCGTCCTCCAAAGGAGCGTCTACCGTCACCGAAACAGCATCCGGGTTTTCAACAAGTCCCTGTGCAATGGATACCAGCAACTCCTGCATGGTGCAATCCTCCAATTTCTTACAGCACGCCGTGCTTCTTGAACAGAGCCTTTACGGTGTCAGTGGGCTGTGCGCCGTTAGCAATCCACTTCTTGGCCTTCTCGGGGTCAACCTTCACCACAGAGGGCTCCTCCATGGGATTGTAATAGCCGATTTCCTCGATGAAACGGCCATCGCGGGGATAACGGGAATCAGCCACTACGATACGATAAAAAGGAGCCTTCTTAGCGCCCATTCTGCGAAGTCTAATCTTAACTGCCATTGTACTGTACCTCCAAAATCAATTCCAAAATAATAAAATAAAAATATATATCTTCATCGGCAGGAATACCGGTTTCGGCTCCCATCGAGTGAATTCATTACATCGGCGGCATCATCGGGGGCATCATGCGCCGTTTTTTGCCTTTTCCGGGACGAAGCTGCTTCATCATTTTCTGCATCTGGTCAAACTGGCGCAGCAGCCGGTTCACGTCCTCCACCTTCATGCCGCTGCCCGCTGCAATCCTGCGCTTGCGGGAGGGGTTGATGATTTCAGGCTTTTCCCGCTCCTTGGGGGTCATGGACAAAATGATGGCCTTCATATGCTCCATCATCGCATCGCTGTTGTCCAAATCCACATTTTTCAGCTGTTTATCCATGCCGGGAAGCTTTGCAATCACGTTTTTCAGCGGCCCCATCTTCTTCACCTGCTCGAACTGGTCCAGCAGGTCGTTCAAATCGAAGCGGTTCTGCATCATCTTTTCGGCGGCCTTTTTGGCGGCCTCCTCGTCCAGCTTCAGCTGTGCGTCCTCAATCAAAGAGAGCACATCGCCCATGCCCAAAATTCTCGAAGCCATCCGGTCGGGATGGAAGGCCTCCAAATCCCCCAGCTTTTCGCCCACACCGGCAAACTTGATAGGCTTGCCTGTAACTGCGCGGATGGAAAGGGCTGCACCGCCTCGGGTGTCGCCGTCCAGCTTGGTGAGGATGACGCCGGTAATGTCCAGCAGGTCATCAAAGGTTTTGGCCACGTTCACAGCTTCCTGACCGGTCATGGAGTCCACCACCAGCAGGATATCCGAAGGATTGACCGCTGCCTTGATTTCCTTCAGCTCATTCATGAGCGCTTCATCGATTTGCAGCCGGCCGGCGGTATCAATCAATACATAATCATATCCATAGTCTTTTGCATGGCGGATAGCCGCCTGTGCAATTTTGACGGGCTTTTCGGTACCCATTTCAAAAACGGGGGTATCCACCTGTCCGCCCACCACCTGCAGCTGCTTAATGGCAGCAGGACGATAAATATCGCAGGCTACCAGCATGGGGCGATGGCCCTTGCTTTTCAGGTGCTTGGCAAGCTTTGCCGCATGGGTAGTTTTACCGGCACCCTGCAGGCCGCAGAGCATGACAACAGCGGGGGGCTTTGACGGCATATCCAATCTTGCCTGAGAGCCGCCCATCAAAGAGGTCAGCTCTTCATTCACGATTTTAATTACCATTTGGGCGGGGGTCAGGCTCTGCATCACCTCGGCGCCGATTGCCCGCTCTGTTACTTTTGCAGTAAAATCCTTGGCTACCTTATAGTTTACGTCCGCCTCCAGCAGTGCAAGGCGCACTTCGCGCATCGCGTCCCGCACATCACCTTCGCTCAATTTTCCCTTGGAGCGGAGCTTTTTAAATGAATTACTCAGCTTTTCGGCAAGCCCTTCAAAAGCCAAACCTGCCACCGTCCTTTCTTATCCCCGGCCTGTGCCGTATTGTTTATTGCAAAGTCTTCTGTCAGTCTTCGCACAGCTCTTTGGCTGTTTCAATAATATTCCCCACTTCTTTTTCCACCTGGGGGGAATAGAGATATTTGGCGTTATATTCTTCAATCCGCAGGGCAGCGTCACAAATTTGGGACAGGCCCTCCCGCATTTTCAAAAAACGCTTGGCAAGGCCCAGCCTTTCTTCCATTTCCAGCAGCTGGCCTTCCGCCCGCTTAATGGAATCCCGCACGCCCTGCCGGGTAATTCCCTGATTATCGGCAATTTCAGCAAGGGACAAGTCCTCATTATAATAGAATTCAATCATTTCCCGCTGCTTTTCCGTCAGCATTTCGCCATAGAAGTCCAGCAGAAAGGAAATCTGCAAATCCTTTGCCATAGGCGCCTCCTTGCCGTTTCTGTAAAGAGATTTTCTTTACAGTCAAGAACTATACCATATCTTTTTCCGAAAGTCAAGGCAAAAACCCGGATTTTCCCCATTCTTTTACGCTTTGACACCGGAAATCAGATAAAAATTGTCGCTGTCTGCCAGAATGTCCACCCGGAAATACTTTTTCCACACAGCCGCTTCCTCCTGGGCCGGCCGCAAAGGGACGGACACTGCCATCGCTCCCTGCTGATGCCGGGCGTTAATGGCTGCACGGCCTTCGCTGTGGGCAATGAGGAATCTTCCTCCCGGCCGAAGCAAAGACGCCATCTTCCCGGCGGTTTTCTCCTTATCGGGAAAATGGGGATAAGCGCTGTAGAGGGT
>DYBQ01000046.1:14644-17440 GCA_019418545.1 Clostridiales bacterium
GTAGAGGGTGGCTTTGTCAAATCCATCCTCCTCTATGTCAAAAAAGTCCGCTGCCAAAAACCGCACCCGCTCATCCTCCAGCTTTTTCCGGGCTGCCGCTATCATCTCTTCCGAAAAGTCCACCGCCAAAACCGACGACGGCTCATACTGCAGCAGCTGCGGCACCAAAATTCCGGTACCACAGCCAATATCCAGCACCCGGTCGCCCTTTTGGATTTGCGCCAGCGCCGCCACTGCCGCCAGCCGGTCTGGATGGTGAAAGCAGGTTTCGTCCCAATGGGCGGCCCGCTGGTTAAAAAATGAGCGAATGTGCGTGGTATCCATATTGTATTCCTCCATAATCATCTTAAATAAGCTGCCTGCAAAATCTGAAAAGTTTCTATCATGGCAGGCTGTCGTTTTAGTGTACAGCTCCATCCAAAAACTGTCAAATGCAGCTGCTGCCATTTTCCCTCATTTTAAAAAAACGGG
This sequence comes from Clostridiales bacterium, assembly GCA_019418545.1. GTDB lineage: Bacteria > Bacillota > Clostridia > Oscillospirales > Acutalibacteraceae > Heritagella_A. The sequence continues at coordinate 15,116 of DYBQ01000046.1, forward strand.
TATCTCTAAACTCGACTCCTGTTATCTATCGTTTTCTGTTTGTGTAGCTGTAAAACAGGTCTTTACCATAGATGGGAAATCCGGTATAATAAAACCAAGCAGTATCTAAATCCAAAGGCACTGCCGGAAAGGATGAAGGACAGATGGAAAACCTGCTGATTCGGGGCGCACGGATTGTGAACCCTGCAAACAATGAGGACTATATCGGCGATATCGCCGTGAGTAACGGAAAAATCACCGCCATGGGAGAAAGCTGTGAGCTGCCCGGCGCACGGGTAATCGACGCCCATGGTTTGGTGGCAGCGCCGGGCCTGGTGGACATGCACGTGCACCTGCGGGACCCGGGCTTTACCCAAAAGGAAGATATTTTTACAGGATGCCGTGCCGCTGCGGCAGGCGGTGTGACCAGCCTGCTGGCCATGCCCAACACCAATCCTTCCACCGATTCCCCGGAAACGGTGGAATATATTCTGAACAAAGCAAAAGATGCCGACGCCCATGTGTATGTAGCGGCTGCCGTGACCAAGGGCCTGAAAAGCCAGGAGCCCTGCGACTGGGAAGCGCTGGCCAAAGCCGGAGCCGTTGCCCTGAGCGACGATGGACGGCCGGTGGAAAATACCCGTTTTTTGGCGGATGCTATGAACGCTGCGCCCTCTCTGGGGCTGACAGTAACAGCTCATTGTGAGGACCTTTATTTGGCAAAGGGCGGCATTATGCACGAGGGCTGTGTTTCCCGGGAGCTGGGCGTTCCGGGAATTCCCGCCGCCGCCGAGGACTGCGGCACGGCTCGGGAAATCGCCGTGGCGGAAGCCTATCGGGTGCCGGTGCACATCTGCCATGTGAGTACCCGCACTTCCATGAATATGATTCGGGACGCAAAGAAGCGTGGCGTTGCCGTTACCGCTGAAACCTGCCCCCATTACTTTATGATGACCCATGAAGAGCTGAAAAAGCGGGACGCCGACTATCGGATGAACCCGCCCCTTCGCACCGAGGACGACCGTCAGGCCATGATTGAGGGTCTGCTGGACGGCACACTGGACGCCATCGCCACCGACCACGCCCCCCACACCCCGGAGGAAAAGGCAGACTTCCTCAAATCCCCCAATGGCTCTATCGGCATGGAGACTTCACTGGCGGCTTCCATTACCCAGCTGGTAGAGACAGGCTGCCTGACCCTTTCCCAGCTCATTGAAAAAATGTCGGTGAACCCGGCCAAAATTTTAAAAATTCCCGCTGGAGTGCTCAAGGTGGGCGGCTGCGCTGACATTGTGCTGTTCGATTCCAAAGAGCAGTGGGTGGTGGACGAAAACGCCCTGCATGGCAAGAGCAAAAACACCCCCTTCAAGGGCATGACCTTGACAGGCAAGGTAAAAATGACCATCTGCGGCGGGAAAATTGTATACGAAGAGTAATTTGCCGTTTTGCTGGCGTGTGGGAAGCTCTATGCAGCCCTGTAGGGGCGGTTATCAACCGCCCGCACAATTATATAGTTTTATCCGATTGCGTGCGCCTCTGATATATATATTTACAAACCGTATTTTAATTTTGAAATAAACATTTTGTAAAAAAGAAAGGAAATGAATCATGGCATTTGACAGACTGATTACCAAAATCGCACAGACCCAGAACCCCACTGTGGCCGGACTGGACCCCAAGCTGGCCTATATCCCCTCCTATATCAAAGAAGAGTGCTTTGCAAAGTACGGCAAAACCCTGGAAGGCGCTGCCGCCGCTCTGCTGGAATTTAACAAGGGCCTCATCGACGCTCTGTGTGATATTGTTCCGGCTGTAAAGCCCCAGGCTGCTTACTATGAAATGTATGGCTGGCAGGGCGTGAAGGCCCTCCACGATACCATCGCCTATGCGCAGGAAAAGGGCATGTTCGTCATCACCGACGGCAAGCGCAACGACATCGGCGCCACCATGGAAGCCTATGCAACCGCTCATCTGGGCGAGGTTGAGGTGGAAGGCGAAAGCTTTGCTCCCTTTGGCGCAGACGCCCTCACCGTCAACGGCTATCTGGGCACCGACGGCATTAAGCCCCTGTTAAAGGTTTGCAATGAAAAAGACGCCGGCATCTTTGTGCTGGTCAAGACCTCCAATCCCTCTTCCGGCGAGCTGCAGGACCGGGAGCTGGCAGACGGCGACACCATCTATCGCGCCATGGGCAAAATGTGCGAGAGCTGGGGCCAGGAGCTGCCCGGCAAATACGGCTATTCCGGCGTTGGCGCTGTAGTAGGCGCTACCTATCCCGCCCAGCTGGAAGAACTGCGCGCCGCTATGCCCCACACCTTCTTCCTGGTGCCCGGCTATGGTGCACAG
>DYBQ01000047.1 GCA_019418545.1 Clostridiales bacterium
AGGATGATACTTCTGATGCGGATGATAATACTTCCAAACCTGACAGCGGCAAGGACGACGAAAACTATGCTGAATCCCCGGCAACAGGTGACAACAGTATGACCTTTATCTGGGTAGCAATTGTGGTTCTGGTATTAGCCGGATTGATTACAGCGATTTTAGTGAAACAAAGAAGACGGATGTAAGACGTAAGTTTTATAGGATTTAAAAAGAGCGAACCAGGCAAATTTTTGTCTGGTTCGCTCTTTTTTGTGTGTTTTTCTAAATATAAGGTTGCGTTTGTATACATTGTTTTGTATAATGATAACAAATATAATTTTCTATTGATGATATAATCGTAATTCTTTTATATGGAAATAGAGAGAGGGAGATTTATGAGAAAAATCAATGTAGTATTATTTTCTTCAGGAACCAGTGCCGAAAAAGGAGCGTTAAAACGGGTATCAGAGGAATTGGAAGCCAGAGGATGCAATTGTTTTAGCTGGAGAGAACTATTCCAAAATGCTAAAAACCTTCATGTTGCATTGCTTCCCATGTTGATTAAAAAAATTCCCACATTTGATTTTGCCGTTCTTCTTGGCGAAGGCCATGACATGGTTACGATACTTCGGAAAGGGCAGAAGATATCTGTGCCCGTTATGCGGGATAATGTCCTTTTTGAAACCGGATTATGTACGATGGCCTTGGGCATGTCGAGAGTGATTCTGCTAACAGACCCGGGAGTCCGCTTGCCGGAGGATTTGGAAGGGGTTCGCGGGGTAGGGGTGTACCATGTAACCATTCCGCAGTGGGAGCCCGGGGAGGTGTTTGAAGAGGGCTTGAAAGTGGCTGTGGAAAAAATAATAGCCTATATGGATATCAATCGGGATTTGATTTCACCGGTAGTAATCGGAGCCTCCGCCTCTGCCGCAGAGGGATATGCCACTAACTTTGTGATGCGGGTACTGGAGCATTTGGAAGAAGGGTTCCGCGATAAGGAAAGCGGAAAGGTTTTTCATTTTTCCGGTAAAAACGTTTGGTTTCACATTGTCATTCCCGAAGAGTACAATCTTCAAATACGCCGGCAGGCCGCGGAGGAGCAAAAGCTTTTGCACAGCGGTTTTGTAGATACAGCACGATATCGTGCGGCAGAATTCCACTATAGAATTGAAGGAGAGCAGCTGCATATTTGGGATTATCCTACCACCCTGACCACCTCCTACAATACGGCCCGCATGATTCTGGATTTGGATGCAGACGATTTTTGTGACGAGCGGGCACAAGAGCGGTTTACAGCAAAAGAGTTAGAATTGTTCCGTGCCACGCTGAAACGGCTTTTATGCGAGGAATATGTTGCGGATAGAATCGCCTTTTTTTATCCGCAGCTTAGCGCAGAAGCCAGGGAGCATATGATAGAGACCCTGATGGACATTTTTAAAAACCGGTTAGAAATTGTCACTTATAGAGGAAAAAAATAAAATGACATGCGAAAAACAGTGTCAGATTGATTTCCTTATAGTACAAGGGAGGGAAACATGTGATTTTTTCAGCACTGGGCGGCACCGACCGGGTAGGCGCCAGCTGTTACTTTTTACAACTGGCGGGAACTAATTTTTTATTGGACTGTGGAAAAGGGGTTCAGGGATATCATACCTATGGACCCAATTTCCTATCCCTCAACCAAATCTCTGGGATGGAATCCCCTTCCAGAACCGACGCGCTTCTGATTTCCCATGGACACTATGACCATATTGGATATTTGCCGGATTTTGCGGATATGTGCCCATATACTCCGGTTTATGCGACGCAGACAACCAAGGAGATGGGAAAACACCTGATGTGGGACCGTTTCCGTTATGAAAAGGATGCTACTTGGGAAAAGAGGATGGGGGAAGATTATCTGGTTGACAAAGCATTGCAGCGAATCCATGGGAATGGATATGGAAGCTCTTTTATTGTGGGAAATGTAAAAATAACTTTTTATGAAGCCGGACATATTCCCGGGGCGGCTATGATTTATCTGGAATCACCGGAGGGGAATGTGTTGTATACCGGAGATTTTATGAGGGAAAGAACCATGATGACCTCTGGGTATCAGCTTCCCCTCAAAGTACAGCCGGATTTGATGATACTCTGCGGCCTTCATGCAAAGCACCCCCACTATGTACCAAAGGCAGGAATCTCGCAGACAATGAAGCAGGCGGCAAAGCAGCTCTATCTTGGAAAATCTGCTTTTTTACAGGTGAAGCAGCTGACAAAAGGATTAGAAGTGGTCCGTATGATAGCAGACATGATGGAAAAAGGAGAGCTCCCCTATGAAACTATTTTTGCCGACGAGCAAATTTTTTTGCTGGCAGAAAGGCTTGGAACTTTAAATATGAGGATGCTTCCCCAAAATTGCCGCCCATATGATGTGCTGCAGCTGCATGATTATAATCGCCCAAAAGGGATTTATATTGGAGGCTGTTTTGGTGCCTTGCCATCCAGCGAAGCGGATTTTTCCCTCCACGCTGATTATTCGGATTGCAGGCAGCTGATTGAAAGGTACTGCCCTTCGGTGGTATTTGTGGTACATTCCCCAAAAGGCCAAAACGAAGAAGAAGACACCCTGCTGGCAGAGGAGTTTCCAAATATACAAATGATATATCCAGAAGCCGGACGAGTTTATGGAAACCATTGACAACCGGAAGAACAAATTAACGATGTGTAAGAAAGGATGGCAGAAAATGAATTCTATGCAACAGAAAGCGCCCCATATTTTGGAAGAAGCCATGAAGCTGATTACCGAGACCTCCAAGCGGCAGAAAAAATCCTTTGCCGATGAAAACTATTTGCTCTACCTCTGCTGTGCCGAGCCGGAAGCCCAGCCCCGGGAGATTGCTGAAAAGTATAACCGGGTATATCCTTCCTCAGGGATGACAGGTGATAGGGTTATCCGAGTGTTTAAAATGTGCAAAATCGATTATATCCCTGAAAGAATTCGTCTGATGAAAACTGTTTTTTCAATGTCAGCGGAATTTATCAAGCTTCTTCGGGAAGAGCGTATGCCCAAAGAAGGAGAATTAAATCAGTTCCGTGCAGAACTAAACAGGAGCATCCAGGGGAGGCGGCTGCTGCTGATTTGTGTGGCAGAGCAATGTGAGGAAATCAAGTCCTGCCAGCCAGTATATGAAGAGGCCCGCCGAATGAACAAGGATTTTGCCGGTGAATGTATTGACGGAATTCTGGATGTAATAGAAGCCCGCTGTTCTCGAAAAAAGGAAAAAAATGACCGGCCTGCATTGTCAGCTGAAAAATATGAAGAAGAGATTTTCCGTTTGACTGCTGCACTAAACCGCTCCAATAACTTGCTTACCCGGCTTCAGGAAAGCTTTGAGGAACAGCTGGCCGAAAGCCGTGTGGAAGAACAAATTCATCTGATTACCATGCTCAATTCAGAAAAATATGGGTATCTGCTGGATTTGATTGAGTCGGCTTATTCTGGATTTCGGAAGCTTCGCAGTAAACGGATTACGATTCCCTTTGAAATCAAGGATGTGCAAACGCTGGTACGCCGGCTGCTGGAGTTTGTGGAAGACTGTAATATTGAAAAAATGGCCCACGTTGGCGACCGGCTGACAGTAAGCGCCGCAAAAATCAGCGAGTATATTTATGATGGAACGCCGTTTCTCCATGACGGAGATGTTAAAACCGTGGAAGTTATCTCCCCCGGCTGGAAAAGCATTGACGGCGATATTGTGATTTCATATCCAAGAGTGAAAGAAGTGAAGGAGGACTAATCATGAAGCACAACGACCTTTGCGTAGGAATTGACCTTGGCACCACCAATTCTGTCATTGCCACCTGCTTTCAGGAGGGAAAGACATTAAATACCCCTGTAAGCAAAATTGAGCGTTTTACAGAATTTGGTACCCGTACCAATCGGAAAACAGGGCGGGATGAATTGCTTCCTTCCTTTGTATATTATTATTACGACCAGAAGGAAGCAGAATACGAGACGATTGTGGGGGATTTGGCAAAGAAAATGTGCGGCTCCCAGCCATATGCCGTGGCACGCTCCATCAAAATGCAGATGGGACAGCCCAAGGTCAAAATCCCCGGCTGGAAGCCGGATTATCCAGACCAGACCCCAGAAGCCGTTTCATCCAGAATCCTGCGGCATATGCTGACAGGGCTGGAGGATTTTTATGGGGAGAAAATTACAGATGCCGTTATCACCATTCCCGCCAGCTTTGACGCCGCCCAGTGTGAAGCCACCCTTCGCGCAGCAGAAATGGCAGGCCTGGACGTTCGGGGAGACGACGGGGAATATCGGGATGATGTCCTTTTGTCCGAGCCCGAAGCCGTGATTTATGATGTTATCAATCAAATTCAAAACGGAAGAATCAATGTTCCCATTGATTTTTCTGCACCCAAACGGGTAATGGTGTTTGATATCGGAGGCGGTACGCTGGATATCACCCTTCATGAGATTTGTCGCCGGGAGGATAATCCCGAATACTTTGATATTCGGCCATTAGCCACAAACCGATTTTCAGTTGTGGCTGGCGATACCTTTGACGAGCAGCTTGCAGAAAGAATGTTTGAGGATTATCTCGAAGCTTGCCGGCAGGGAGGGCTGGATGAAGTGGTCCGGGGAATCCGGGAGAACAGAGACGCCATTATGCATGAATTGATAACATATGCAGAGGAGTTGAAAACCGAAATCAGCAACCGCTATAAAGTCCGTCAGCAAAGAGGAAATCCTCTCCGCATGGATGATGACTTTGAATATGGCGGACGAATGCTCAATGGCTACAGCTCTGAGGGATATATGACATTGGAGGAGTTTGAAGAATGCCTTCGTCCTTTGCTTGGCGAAAGATATCGCTATGATGACTATCACAGGTTTGAGACCATTCAGGATGAAAATAACATTATTTATCCTGTTTTGAATGTTCTGTATAAAGCGGCTGCCAAGCTGAAAGTACAGGATGTGCAGGTTGACGCAGTCATTTTAAATGGCGGTATGTCCAGACTCTATTTGATTGAAAAACGCCTGAGTGACTTTTTTGGATTCAGGCCGATTACCGTCAACGACCCGGACAAATCAGTGGCACAGGGTGCTTCGGTATATCATTATTATCTGCACCAGAAAGACAGCCCCATGCAGGAACTTCACCGCCGCTTTATGGAGGAGCAGCGTTCAGAACAGGTTCTGGTGGAAAGTGTGGAGCCTGCCGGAGCATTTGTTTTTCAGGATATTACCAAGGTACCGCCCAAGCAGGCGATTCGCTCTGTGGGCAGTGTGCTCAATGAATCCCTTTATCTGGGACTCCGGGGCGGCGCTGTTCATCTTTTGGCAGAAAGCGGCCAGGAGCTGCCCTATGAATCTCCCCAAATTTCAGGCTTCTCCATTGCGCCCGGACAAACCCGCCTGCGGATTCCCATCCGGCAGAAGTCGGGCCGTCCCGGTGAATATAAAACCATTGCCACTGGAAACCTTACCTTTACCAAAGCCAGAAACAAGGAAACACCGGTTTCCATCCGGTTCCGCTTGAAAAAGGGCGGTTTGCTGGCCTTTGAAGCATGGACCAGTTCGGATGCCGAAGGGCTGCAGATTATTGAAAGCGCTTCGGTCTCTCTGACCCTGGGAGAGGAAGAAGACAAGTCCCGCAGCTATGCCAAGCCGAATCCCATCACGCCTCCTGCCGGCACGGTTTTGGTGGTGGCCAATGAGCTTTCTTCCTTCCGCAGCTTGGTTGACCGTCTCAAAAGCTGCCGAAAAAAAACCATGAAAACTTCCCTGCTCAATGCCATGAAAACCCGAAAAAAGACCATTCTCAGCTGCGGAAATCCCAAAGAGTTTTCTGACGGGATTTTGAAAATGCTGGAAACGGATAACTCTGCCATTATGTACATGAACCTTCTGCCGGTTGCCAGAAAGCTTTCTGCCTTCTGGACGGAAGAAGAGCGCAAAAAGCTTTCCCGGCTGTGCCTTCGCAGCCTGGAGTCGGAATTGACCGGTTGGGGGGCTTCCACATTTGAAGTCAACGCCAATAATGAAGCAATTTTGACCATTGGCAGCTGTGCAGACCGGGAGGTCTGTAAAGAGCTGAAGCCCTTGCAGGATAAGCTCAAATATCGCAATGCGCTGTTGTTTGCTTTTGGAAGCTGCGGGATTTGTCAAGAATGGGTCTATGAGCAGTTTGTCAGTGACATGGAGCGCAGCGCCGTGATGCAGGAAAGCATACGCTGCCTGGGGCTGTCAGCCTTCCGGTATGACTGCGAAATGGAAATTAACATTCGGGAAGCGGCCGAACGACTGGTGCTTCTGATTTCCGGCGGAAGCCTGCAGGATAACGAACTGAGCATTGCCATTGTCGCCTTGGGAATCCTCTGTACTCGTTTGCAGGGAGAAGAGAGGGAAACGATTTCCCGGCAGACTAACGAAGCGATTGGCAGTATCCCTACTTATTATGGAAGCAAAATCTGGGACTATACAGAAAAGGCCCGCTCTGTGGCACACAGAATGATGACTGGCGAAGAATTGGAAAAATCAGAAGAAGAGTTCCTGCTGAGCATCCTGACTCAAATGTAACATAGAAAAAACAGCAAAGGCCTGCAAAGTTTGCAGGCCTTTTGCCTGTAAAAACGATTATTAGATGATGACAGAATGTGTAAAAGGAAGTATGATAAAAGAAATCATGTACAAGGAGGAATTGTGATGGAGCAGGTTACCAATGCCTCATACTTTTTCATTCCGTTTTCCTATGGATGCTCTTTTCATAAATTTTATCAAAGCCTGACTCACAGCGAAAGTTGGGAAATCGTTCACGATGAAATTAAATATATGCTTCGCCATGTGGCGGATAAGCTGGACAGCACCAAGGAAGATTCTTGTTTGTGCTTCCATTTTGCTCTAAAAGACGAAGCCCGAAAAAAGCTGCAAATGATTTCCTCAGAGGATGTGTGCCAAATGGAGGGGAAATTTTCCGGGGAAAAAGAAATCTTTCCCTTCCGGCTCACCGGCGTGCAGCTCTATTGCTTCAGCACTCAAATCGGTGTCATGGCTTTTCGGCTTGCATTTGACAGGGATGATTCCATTTGGCTGGCAACAGCTCAGTATTATGCCAAAAAGGTTTCCCGCACGCTCATTACTTCCCGTTTTGGCCCAATGGTACAGGGAGAGGAGAATACGGATACTTTGATGGGAGTAGGGGATTTTTTATTGAATGCAACCCTGCCTGGAACAGGCTGGCAGCCGTTTTTCTATGCAGTTCCGGGGACCGAGCGGGCCAATGTCCTCACTTATGTAGAAGTGCCGCCACGGAATGGCCCTCTGAAAGATACTTACCGGCGGGAGCTGTTCCATTTGCGCCGGTGTCAGAGTGACGGTTTCCTTTATGAGGAAAACCCTGCACAAGAGGAAAAGGAAATCATATTTACTTCGGCGAACATGGTGTGGGGAATTTCCCCCGAAGCAGCAGTATGCCTGTCTTGCCCGGAAATGGGAGGAAGAGAGTTTATCGAAAAGATATTTATCGAGAATTTTCATTCCCAATACCTGTATATGTATGTTCTGCTGCTGCATCAAAAATTTATGCTGTACCAGTTGATGAATCAGATTGGAAGTGCTGGAGAAAAAGAGAAGCTGAAAACCTATCGAAAGCAGCTGTATGAATTTGAAATGAATTTTTCTTTTTCCCGAATCACAGAAGTAGTGCAGTATCAGGAGCTTTATGACAAAATGAGTCAGGTTTTTGCTCTTCAAATGATGTATAATGATATTCGGGAGCCTATGGATGCCCTGTCTGAAATTGAAAAAAACCAGCGGGAGGAGCAGCAAAAGGAAGCTGATGAAAAAACCAGCCAGGGTTTAATGCTGTTGTCTTTGCTGGCAGTGTTTTCGGCCTTGATTGACAGCTTTGATTTTGCCGAGTCGTTTTTCTCCTGGTTTTTGCCAGAGGGCGCCATCCCTTGGGTACAGGCAGCGGTGATTATTTTGGTGATTTCCATTTTTATTCGAGGGTTGCTGACGATTTTCCGAAAGCCCCGACGTTCCCAAAATTCAGCACATCATGGAGGTACCAAGTGAAACAGACCTATCGTTATATCGGAGTATTCTTATCGCTGCCTCAGGTATTGGAAGCAGCATTGGAATATTCCCCAAAGCGCTTATATCGAATCATAGAGCATCCTCATGTTACTTTTGCGTTTCATCCCGAAAGGGTAGAGGAGTCTCTATTTGGGCTTCCAGTTTCGGTAAAAGTGACAGGGTATGGCAACAACGGGGAGAACGAAGGGCTTCGGGTGGAGCTGTGTGAAGCTGATGAACGGCTTCGGGCCATGTGGAAAGCTATCGCTTTGCCTCATATAACAGTTTCGGTATCCGAAACAGGGGAATCGGTCAATACCCGATGGCTGTCGTTTTTTCCGGCAGAGGGGGCAGTTTTGAAAGGCGTTTTTGGGGGATGTACCGAGGAAAAAGTAGTGGTGTTAAAAAAGGAATAAATAGTGATATTGGCATCCAAACGAATTGGATATGCAAAGAAAAACCGGAGAGTTTCAGAGGATTTTCTGAAACTCTCCGGTTTTTGGGGTTTATTAGTTTTTATATGACGCTTTCCGCTTTTGATTTACAAAATTTACAATCAAAAGCAGAAGTCCCGAACATGCCAAAAGTATCCATGCAAAATTGCTGCTTGCATCACCAGTAGCAGGGGAGTCGGGTTTTGCAGTGTTGGAATCCTGTCCGTTATTGTTAGAACTGCCAGAGCTGTCAGAGTATTCCTGGTTTTCAGTGCTCAGGTTCTGTATAGCAGCTTCCAGCTCTTCCACAGCCTTGTCCACAATCGCCTGGTCATCTTCACCCAGGGTTTCGTCTTCCAGAACTGCCTTGGCATTCTGGAAGGCTGCCGTAAACACTGCCACACTTTGAGCAGTATATCCGCTCAAATCCATTTCTTCGGCCTTGTTTACCAAGCTTTCCAAAATCGACTTGTCCGCCTTAAACCGCTGAGCAAGAATTGCATTCAGCAGCTCTTCTGCGGCTGGCTGTACGTCTTCTTCCATGGCGTCGCCGTCAGCCATCACGTCTTTTGCCTTGGCAAGAGCATCCACCAGCTGCTGCCAGTTATCCTGTACATACTTGTCAGAATTGGCGGCCATTTCATCTGCCTTCAGAATCAACTGCTCCAGCATGGTCTTGTCGCCCTGGGTGAGTCCCAAGCCCCAAATGCCATTGAGCAGGTTGTCCCATGCGGTGTTGACTTCTTCCTGAGTGGCGTTCGCATCATCCAGGACGGCCTTGGCTTCTGCCATAGCCTTTTCAAAATAGGCTTTGGCGCTGTCAGTTACGCCTTCTGTGCTCAGAGTCAGGGCATAGTCATAGGTCTTTTGCAAAAGGGTTTTGTTGACATTGGATATTTCGCCTGCCTCTACGGTTACAGTACAGACTGAATATACCGATTCATCAGCAGCAGATACAGCCCAAATTTCTGCGGTACCAGCCTTTACAGCGGTAACAACACCATTTTCAACCACAGCAATCTCGGGGTCAGAAGATTTCCACAAGATTTCGGTTTCGTTGGCATTTTCAGGCAGTACGGCAGCGGTCAAAGATAGTGTCTCTCCGTTTTCAAGGGTTGCCTCTGTTTGAGAAAGAACCACTTTTTCTACCGGAACATACTGGGAAATGCCTGTCAGATGGAAATTGTCAAAATAGGCCGTATGTCCCCATCCACCAAAGGAGAAACCACCAACAGGATACAGGTTATCACTGTCAGAAGCAGATGTAATCAGTTCTCCATCCATAAACACATCAATTTGGTTTCCGGTTACCTGGATTTGATAAGTGTGCCATTCTGTTCCCCGTGCCTCTGTAAGAGGAACCGTTGATAAAACAACATCCGTATCAGAAGGACTTCGTTTATCGATGACGATTTCATTGTTATTCAAGTGAATTCCATAGCCATTGTTGTTATTGATATCAGAACGCACACGAGCCGTAATACTATCGCTGTCATTGGTAACTTTCATGTCAAAAGTTACGGTAAAATCAGTCAAGTCACGGTCAAATTCCTTTCCATATGCCATAGATTCAATCCCAGTGCCCCCTTGGGTATTTCCACTGGAAAGCTTCCAGACATATGCACCATGATTTTCATCAGAGGTTTCTGTTAAAGAGGATATTTGACCAGCGGTATAGCGTCCAAAATCTCCAAGATTATCTTTAAACCACAGCTCCGGCTGCTGTTCCTCAGTTTCAAAATCGAGATTCAGGATTTCTTCAGGCGACTGGTTAGCAATAGCTGTAATATTCGCATAAGCGATTACACCGTTATTGTCATCGACTGCATAAACGGCATATTTCTGCCCATTGGAAGTGGGAATAATATTTTCCTTCCCGGCAGAAAGTTGTTTAGAGGCACTTACAATATCGCCGATATGGGGAGCAGAGATTTCTGTGCTGACAGCAGCCATGACAAACTTGCTGGCTCCCTGAGGCAGTTCCGGCATGGTAATAGTGGTACGGTTATCCTTTTCAGCAACAGCTGCTACTGTAATCTCCTCTAATTCGGGAGCATATTCATAGCCGTCTTCAAAAACGGTTTCTTTATAACCGCCCATCGTTTCGACAACGCCAAGAATACTGGATTTCAGTCCATCATATCCCTCGGGCGGCTGTGTCATATCAGAAGAAGAGAGATTGTCTTTCCAGATGTTTCTTCCAGCACCTTTATCAAGCGTACTGGTTTGAGGCGCCCAAACCCGGTTGCCTTCTACTTTGACAAAGCTTGCCCAGTCATCCATATACAAAGGCCAGCACATATGCTTAGCATTTTCCTGTTTTTCTGCAATATTAAAGTTAAATTCGTTATTTTTTCCTACGCTCCAGGCATAATAGCAGCCGCCATCATTCATTTCCTGCATATAATCAATGGAAATGTTATATTCGGTAATGTTATAGTCACTGTTTTGATAGGGGACTGCATGAATACCATTATCAATATTATTTCCAAATTTATCCGTAATTTCGGAGCCGAGAGCTTCGATTTCGTCTTTACGGATTCCATACTGGGTATCCAGATTGCCATAAGAGTCAAACCATGCATTGGCATTCCAGGAATTAGGGTTGATACTGCTGGGGTCAGTACCTGTCATCATTACAGCAGTATAGGGGAGACGCTCCATTTTATTAAACTTCACATCATTATAACTGGAGCCAAAGCTGGTAACAGCAGAAGAATGCATATAGGGAGCCAAACCAGTATCATGAATATAGTTGGCTAAAATCGTATTGCCAGTGTTGATGTTGGCAGTTTTGGTTCCTGGGCCGTATCCGGTTAGCTGAACGCCGCCGCAGCCCAGATTTCCCATTTCATTATGGGTAATACGGTTGTATTTGGCATAGTGGTCCAATGCTACTCCATAGGCACCGGTACACAAAATCGAACAGTCCGAAATAACGCAATTTTCAACGCCCTGCATAAAGATAGCTGCATCTGTGTTTTCCGAATTTCTGACAATAATATCCGGGTCCATCTTGTTGTCGCTCCACTGGTCTTCAGGGAGCCGGTCTGTATACATAAATGTTAAATCCCGGAATTCTATATAGGCTACCTGATTAGCCCAGTTCTGTTCTTCTTCGTCGCCCTGCATACGAATGAGCTCATAGGCTTTGGGGGCAATGGCGTTTTCAAGGTCCTGGCTGTTTTTGGGCCACCAATATACTTTTCCATTTTCGGAATCAATGCACCATTCACCGGGTTCATCCAGGAATTTGGGAGCATTCATTAAATTGTATCTTCCGTTATTTTGGAAGATTACGCCATCAGACCAATAGTTGCCCCAGTTGGCATTGAAGGATTCCAGCCAAGCGGTATTATCCTCTAGATTTACGTTTTTAAGTACCGACAGATTATTCCACCACTGGGCTGTCAGCAGGCAAACTTCCACATCGCCGTTATCAGGGATGCCTTCCAATGCATTTTCCGGGAAAATAACCTGTGTTCCTCTTTCATCACGCTGGTCTCCAGGAGTTTTTTGTCCTCCGGGGAATGTGTTCCACTTACTCCAGTCATTGGTATTAAATTCCCGGGCTATCTGCTGCCGTTTTCCGTTAACATAAATATCATGAAAACGCCATCCGGACTCTACATCTGTAACATATACATTCCCAATAGATTCTTCGGGAAGCATCTCAGGCGCTTCATCGGCAGTCAGTTTATGGAATCCCTCCAGCTTTTTTCCGCTATGGACAATCGCTTTTTCTTCGGGATAGGAAGCATATACGATTGGCTTTCCGGCCTCGCCGGAATCCTCAGGAGTAAATTCGATGGTATTTTCTACATAGTATTCTCCGCCGCGAAGATAAACGGTAATTCCACCATCAGGAATCGACTCCAGAGAGCGAATGGTGTCCCGTGCCTTTTCAATGGTTGCAAACGGAGCTTCCAAGCTGCCATCTCCGGTTGCATCATTACCGTCTGGAGAAACATAATAAAATGTATTACAGGGGGTATTTACTGTGACGGGGACACTGGCACTGGCACCGTCTCCGGCAGTAGCGGTGATAGTAGCTTCACCAGTAGAATGAGCCGTTATAATACCATATTCGTTAACCGTAGCAACGGACTCATTATTAGATTGATAGGAAAAGTTTGATTTTTTATCAGCAATATCCTCATATATTGGAGAAACGGATACGGAATCTCCAATAGAAAGCTGAATTTGTTTATCGAGAAGAGAAAAATCGATTGGCTCGGGCAGCTGACTTTCATTGGGTTCTTCCTGAACAATCCGAATATTGTCATAATAAGCAGTATGTCTCCATCCATTAAATTCAATGGATACATTCTGGAAATATTTGATTTCCGTTTTAATGATTTCTTCCCCATTCATAGAAATAGAAAGCTCAGTTCCAATAGCATGAATGGCATACGAATTCCAGTCATTTCCGCGAGAAACGGCTTCGGTCACAAAAGCCGGTTGGTTATCCATTACTACACTGATTTTATCTTGATAGAGGTTGATTTGATAAAAATTCCCATCCTCATTGCGGAGGTTAATCATAGGCTTTTCATCGTCAGTATTTGCGTCAGGTGTTTTCATGTCAAAATACAGAGAAAAATCCGTGTATTTTTCTGCTGTACAGTAGCAGTATGCCATTGAAGGCAGGCCATGGTCATTGGTAGCGGTCAAACGCCATACTTTGCCGTGTTCTTCATTTTCGCTGTCCACAACTTCAGAAATTGCATCAGTACCGTATCCGCTTACGTCATCTTTGACAAAAGCAGATAAATCTTCCGATTCAAAATCATTTTGATACAAAACTTCCCCAGCATTTTGTGCAGAAACAGCTCCCAACGGCTGTATAATAAGAGCTGATGTTAAGATTCCACAAAAAAGCTTTTTTAAAATTGACTTTTTCAAAATCCTCATCCTCCTTTTACCCGATTCACGCTTTGTTGGAAATTGTCCCTCCTTTGCTGATATTTGAATCTGGTATAATTCATTATGACAGGGAAGTGTTTGCATTCGCAACTGAAAAAATAACATAAACAGCTATACTTTAAACACTTTGAGTATTATTCTTGATATATATTTACATAATTGGGCTTGATTGCTGATGGTTTTCCAAATCCAAGAAAACCTTTTAGAGCAAACTCTCTGATTCCATTTCCTGGATAATAGATGATTCTGTAATTAAATAGATATATTAAAAAGTCATCTGTGTTTATAAGCACAGATGACTTTCTTTTTTAGTCAGCGAGACTGATTATTTCCTATATGATTCCCGCAGTATTTTTGCTTGGTGGCCATTCCGCCGCGAATATGACGCTGTGCTTTGTTGTATTCCAAAATTCCCCGCACTTCCCGATATAGCTGAGGGTTCACACTACGCAAACGTTCAGATACATCTTTGTGTACCGTGCTCTTGCTAATTCCGAATTTTTTGGCAGCTTTCCGTACAGTGGTTTTGTTTTCGAGAATATAAGTCCCCAATTCAACGGCTCGTTCTTCCACAATTCCTTTCAAACCAATCCCCCCACAACCGTTTTGCTCCATTTATATGTGGGGAAAGCCTGTTGCAGAACCTCGATTTCTCAGCGATTTGTTTTGAGGCATAGTAATGCTCCCACCATGATTGGCAGTGATTTGTTTCGCCGTTTCTCATAGAGGAAGCATATCAATTTACAGATAGCAAGCACTCTCAGCACTTGAACAACCTTCACTTGAAAATTTTGTCTAACTTTTGGGGATCGATTCGCACTGGCTCTGCTTTCTTTATTTTTTATTCAGCTGTTTCAGCACCTTATTTGTACTGTGCCGCTGTACTGTACTGACAACCGCAGCGATATTGGCATCCCGCCTTGCTTTTTCTGCAATCTCGTTCTGCTGGTTCAGTAAATCATTTTGCTCGTATGCCAACTGGTTTTGTTCGTATGCCAGCTGATTAGCCTGTTGCTGTTCCTGCAGACGAGCAGCATCCAGTTTTCGCTGCTCCTGTTTATCAAAGCTTTCGATGGCTTCTCGTATTGTGTAATCGGAAGTCGAAATCATGTCATAAACATATTGCAGCGCCGGAATGGTGCGGTATTGTACCGGGATGATTCGGGTTTCCAGATACAGTTTCTCCAGTTCGCCTTTCACCTTTTCCAAACGGGCCTGATATTCCTGAACCTGCGAGTTGTGCTGTTCTGTCCATGCGGCAAGAGCGCGGCGGTACTCCGGCAAAACAATAGTTTGATACTGCTCCATTTCCCGGCTGTACTGTTCATCCAGTTCTTTTTGCATCCTGTCGAATTCAGCTTCCGCCTGTAAACATTGCTGTTGATAGGCGTCCGATCTGGCGATTCGTTCGATTTCCTCCTGCTTTTTCCGTTTATAGAAAAAGTAATAAATCAATGTTCCCACACCTGATGTGAAAAACAGTAGCACAATGGCCAACACCCAGTGGAATTTTATAGTTGGCTGAATGGGAGGTACAGTCCGGGTAACGGTTTGTTTTTCAGGTAGCTGCGGTTGTTCACGAAATCTTTCATTGTTGATTCGCCGGAGGTCTTTGCTGATAGACTGAACGGTACGCTCCATCTCCAATGCGCTTTTCACAATTTGCACCTGTTTTTCCTGTTCCATGTTCATCTCTCCTTGTTGTCGCTGAGTGAAATTTTTTACAGAATCATTCTACCTGATTTTATGGATTAAATTAGACCCATGGAGAGACACATGAAAAAACATCGTTTATTACTGCCAATTCGTGCCAATATTTTTTTTCATGCTTTTTTCTCCATTTTTGTGTAAGGTTTTTAAAAAGTGTACATTTTTGCAACTAATACAAAATATCGATTTGTTAATTGTTATTATGACGAAATTCGTTAATATAGCTGGACTTTTTCATTTTATGGCATTATAATAAACGCAATAGAAAAAGCGGAGCATTTGCAAAAATGTACACATTCCTGCAAAAACGTCCGCTTACGGTAACTTGGATTTTTCGTAAATCTCCGCCCGATAGCGGAAGGTAGAAAGAGGCATGCCGCACAGTTTTGCAGCAGCTGAACCCGTGATTTTCCCGTTTTTCCATTGCTGATACAGATGATAAAAGTTTTCAGGCAAAGACTTGGGCGGCCTGCCAAAACGCACGCCCCTTGCTTTTGCAGCAGCAATCCCTTCTGCCTGACGCTGCCGGATATTGGTTCGCTCGTTTTCCGCCACAAAAGACAGCACTTGCAGTACAATATCGCTCAGAAACGTGCCCATCAAATCTTTCCCTCGGCGCGTATCTAACAAGGGCATATCCAGTACCACAATATCAACCCCTTTTTCTTTTGTCAGAATCCGCCACTGCTCCAAAATTTCAGAATAGTTTCTTCCCAGACGGTCTATGCTCTTGATGTAGAGCAAATCGTCTTTTTTTAATTTCCGCACCATTTTCTGATACTGCGGCCGTTCAAAATCCTTGCCCGACTGTTTATCCATAAATAAATTTTTCTCCGGGATGGCCAGTTCTTTTAGAGATAGAATTTGTCTGTCCTCATTTTGCTCCTTGGTGCTGACACGGATATAGCCATATGAAATTCCCACACTTTTCCCTCTTTTCTTCTGACCGGGAAAAGCTTTCCCAATCGGACTTTTTTCACCTCCTTATGGTACTGGATATTTGATACTCTTAAATAAACAGATTATGAAAATGTTGAGGTCAGGCCTGGACTTGTGACAATCCATTTTTGGCTCTAGCCTGCTTTTGGCAGGCGTTGTGGATATTATCCAGACTCCTTTTTTCCTGGGAGTGCAGAATGGGGAACTCCCGAAGAAGCTGCAGACATTCCACCGTAACGCCTGCACCATCCACCAGGGCTGTCATTTGAGCCCAACTGCCGGGCAGCTCCATGAGGGCGGCGGGAACCAGATAGGTGTGGCGGCAGCGTTTGCGAGCATGAGAGCCGGACACCCGCATCTGCCAGCTTTGATAGACTCCGTGTCTGCGCAGTGTCCGGTTTTTTTGAAAAACCCGGCACACGGCATAGCGAATGGTATCCGGCTCTAAATTACACGGGACTTCGGAATGAAAGAAAAATTCTTGTGCAGTGGTGATTTCACAGGTTCCGGCGCTATAGGTCATTTTCATAACACATTACCTCCAAATCATAGCCGTAGTTTTTATCCATTTTTGCTGTCGGGAGCAGCCCCATTGTGTGTTTAGCAGCACAATGTCTCTGTTTGGAAAACTCTGTGCAGTTCCAACTCTGCAGGTCAATGGAAAGGGCGCAAATAAAAAAACACTGGCCCAAAAAGAGCCAGTGTTTAAAAAAAGATACACGAAGCCCTTCCCATTGCACTCCATGTATCTTGCTAAGTCATATTTAAATATTTATATAGATAGTATATCACAAAAAATGCCGATGTCAATAACTATTTGTAAAATAAATGTGGGTTTTGTAAAAATATTTACCGCTATGCGAAGATGGGGAAAAAGATGTTGGAAATGCAGCCGGATACCGGTATAATAAAGGTATCGCGCTTATCAGGAAACGGCAAAAAGGAGGGATTGCTGTGTCGAAACAAAAACCTGTATAC
>DYBQ01000048.1:0-3010 GCA_019418545.1 Clostridiales bacterium
ACCCCCAAGGGAATCCCCGTGGAAACCGCTCCCGCCTTTCTATTATTAAAGGAAGAAACAGCGGTTTGCGGTGTGGTAAAGGACGGCGGGGACGATGCCGACGTGACCCACGGCCTGACCATTGAAGCCCATGTGAAAAAAAGCCGCCATCCCGGAATCTTTATTGACGGAGGAGAAGGGGTGGGCCGGGTGACAAAACCCGGTTTGGACCAGCCGGTGGGCTTTGCCGCCATCAACCGGGTGCCTCGTCGGATGATTGAGGAGCAAGTGCAGCAGGTGTGTGACACGCTGGGCTATGACGGCGGCATCGAGGTGTTCATCTGCATTCCTGGCGGCAAAGAAGCGGCGCAGAAAACCTTTAACCCCATGCTGGGTGTGGAGGGCGGCCTCTCTATTTTGGGAACTTCCGGCATTGTGGAGCCTATGAGCGAGCAGGCACTGGTGGATACCATCGCCGTAGAACTGCGGCAGGTGGCGGCTTTGGGAGCCAAACGGCTCATCCTCACTCCCGGCAATTATGGCGAGGACTTCTTGCGGGAAAACCAAATCGCCGGAGGCACAGTTCCGGTAGTCAAGTGCTCCAATTTTATCGGGGACGCGTTGGATATTGCCAGCACCCATCCTTTTGAGGAAGTTTTGCTGGTGGGACACATCGGCAAGCTGGTGAAGCTAGCCGGTGGGGTGATGAACACCCATTCCCGGTATGCAGACTGCCGAACGGAGCTGGTGTGCGCCCATGCCGCTGTATGCGGCGGTTCTCAGGAGGTGTGCCTTGCTTTGCTACAGGCGGCTACCACCGATGCGTGTATCGAAATTTTAGACAGCGCCCAGCTGCGGGGTCCAGTGCTGGATAGCCTGCTGAAAGCCATCCAGCAGCATTTGGACCACCGGGTTCGCGGAAAATATCAAATCGGCGCGGTGCTGTTTTCCAATCAATATGGCCTGTTAGGGCAAACCCAAAGGGCGAAGGAGATTATCAAGTCATGGAAATGAAAAAAGGTATTTTTTACGGTGTAGGCGTAGGCCCCGGAGATTCGGAGCTTTTGACGATAAAGGCGCTGCGTGTCATGGGTGAATGCCCGGTGCTGGCCTGTCCCCAAACAAAAAGCGGCGAAATGCTGGCACTGGACATCGTCCGGCAGGCCATGGATGTTTCGGGAAAGACCATTATGCCCCTGCATTTTACCATGTCCCGGGATGCGGAGGTACAGAGAGCCGCCCACGAAAAGGCAGCGGACGAAGTGTGCCGCTATCTGGAACAGGGGCAGGATGTGGCCATGCCCAACTTGGGGGATGTGTCCATTTATTCCACCTATTGCTACTTAATGGAAATCGTGAAAGAGCGGGGCTTTGAGACGCAAATGGTGGCCGGTGTGCCCAGCTTTTGCGCCATCGCGGCACGGTTGGGAATCAGCCTAACGGAAATGAACAGCCCTCTGCACATCGCCCCCGGCAGTTCCGATCTGGAGGAAGTCCTTCACTGGCCGGGAAATAAAATCCTGATGAAGTCCGGCAGCCAGATGCCCGGCGTTTTGCAGGCCATTGAAGAGCACGCAGACCTTGGAAAAAGCGCCATGATTCAAAACTGCGGCCTGCCGGACGAGCGGGTGTTCCCCAACCTCAGCGAGGAAAAGCCTCAGGATTCCACCGGATATTTTGCCACCGTGATTGTGAAGGAGTGAGTGAAGATGGTACATTTTGTTGGAGCAGGCCCCGGAGCCCCCGACCTCATTACCCTGCGGGGCGCGGAGCTTTTGAAAAAAGCCGACTGTATTATTTATGCCGGAAGCCTTGTGAATCCGGCGCTTTTGGAAATGGCAAAAGAGGGCTGTGAAATCCACAACAGCGCCACTATGACGCTGGAAGAGGTGCTGGAAGTCATGTTCCGCATGGAAGCAGCTGGAAAAATGACTGTGCGCCTTCACACCGGGGACGCCAGCCTGTTTGGCGCTATCCGGGAGCAGATGGACGCTCTGGACGAAAAGGGCATTGCCTATGACGATACCCCCGGCGTTTCCAGCTTTTGCGGCGCGGCGGCAGCTTTGAACGCAGAGTACACCTTGCCCGGCGTGAGTCAGAGCCTGATTATCACCCGGATGGCAGGACGCACCCCGGTGCCGGAAAAGGAGAAGCTTGCCTCTATGGCACAGCATCAGGCTTCTATGGTATTGTTTTTGTCCTCCGGTTTGCTCAGTGAAGTGCAGGAAGAGTTGCTGCGTGGCGGTTATAAAGATGATACCCCGGCGGCTATCGTATATAAGGCTACCTGGCCCGATGAAAAGGTCATTCGCTGTACCGTGGGCGCCTTGGCCCAGCGTGGTGCAGAGGAGGGCATCCGCAAGACGGCTTTGCTGCTGATTGGCGATTTCCTCGATTCCTGTTATGAGCGCAGCCGTTTGTATGACCCCACTTTTACCACAGAATTCCGGGAAGCAAGCGCCCCAGAGAATCAATAAAATGATGGTAGGGGCGGTTATCAACCGCCCGTGATTCAATCATAGAAAAGACTGGCGGTGAGAAAAATGAAGCTGGCGTTTTTGGCCTTTACCGAAAAAGGCTTTGCCCTTGCCGGTTCTCTGGCACAGGCCCTGGGCGGCAGCGTGATGCGCTGCGGAAAGCCGGATTCCCTGTCGGACTGGACGCAAAAACACTTTGCCGAAGCCGATGGGCTGGTGTTTGTGGGCGCGGTGGGTATCGCCGTCCGGGCTATTGCCCCCTATATCGAAAAAAAGTGGAAAGACCCAGCAGTGGTGGCCGTGGACGAATGCGCCCAGTTTGCCGTGCCCCTGCTTTCCGGCCATTTGGGCGGGGCAAACCGTCTGGCCCGTGCCGTCAGTGAAGTGTGCGGCGCACAGGCTGTCATCACCACCGCAACAGACGTCAACGGCGTGTTCGCTGTGGATGAATGGGCTCGGTGTCAGGGCTTGTCCGTCATCGACCCCCAGCATATCAAGCTCATTTCCGGCAAACTTTTGGCCGGGGGCAGTGTGAAAGGACATTGCCCTTATCC
>DYBQ01000048.1:3020-9493 GCA_019418545.1 Clostridiales bacterium
GCCGAAAAGGTACGCCCCAAAGTACCATTGAGTCCGTGCTGGATTACTTTTTACAGGAAAATAGATTGCGTCTGGAAAGCATTTGCACTATTGCCAGTATTGATTTGAAAAAAGAAGAGCCGGGGCTGATTGCGTTTTGTAATTCCCATGGCTGGGAGTTTCAGACCTGTACCGCAGAGGAACTTCGGCAGGTGCCCGGGGAGTTTACCCCGTCGGCTTTTGTCAGCCAGATTACCGGTGTGGATAATGTTTGTGAGCGCAGCGCTGTGTTTGTCAGCGGCGGTGGTTTGCTTATCAAAAAATTCGCCGCCGGCGGCGTGACCATGGCGGCAGCAGAAAAGCCTTTCCGGCTGGACTGGAACTGGAACCGGTAATCGCCGGAAATTTCCTAAGAAAGAAGAGGATGACCATGAATACATTATATGTTGTGGGCCTTGGCCCCGGGGGAGAAAAGTTCCTCACCGGACAGGCCAGAGAAGCACTGGAAAGGGCAGAGGTGCTGTGCGGCTATACCGTGTATGTGGATTTGGTAGCGCCCCTGTTCCCCGAAAAGGAAACCTATACCTCTCCTATGAAAAAGGAACTGGACCGCTGCCGCTGGGCCATGAAAACGGCACAGAATGGAAAAGATGTGGCGCTGGTGTGCAGCGGCGATGCCGGTGTGTACGGTATGGCAGGGCTGCTGCTCCAGTTATCCCCCCAGTATCCCGGTGTGGAGATTCAGGTGGTGGCAGGCGTCACGGCGGCTCTTTCTGGCGGAGCCGTGCTGGGCGCACCGCTGGGCCATGATTTCTGCGTTGTCTCCCTCTCTGACCTTCTCACCCCATGGGAAGTCATCGAAAAGCGGCTGCGCTGTGCGGCGTGGGGAGATTTCTGCCTGTGTCTGTATAATCCCAGCTCCCACAAGCGGGCAGATTATCTTGCAAAGGCCTGCGACATCCTGCTGGCAGAGGGGAAATCCCCGGATACCGTGTGCGGCTGGGTGCGGAACATTGGCCGGGAAGGCCAGAGCGCACAGGTGCTCTCTCTCAAAGAGCTGCGGGACGCAAAGCTGGATATGTTTACCACCGTGTTCATCGGTTCTTCTACCACCCAGGAGATTTCCGGGCGAATGGTGACGCCCCGAGGGTATGAGAAAAAATGCGAGTGGTAATTTTTAGCGGCACCACCGAGGGCCGGGAACTTTCCGCCGAAACCGCGGCTATGGGAGCCGAAACGGTGGTGTGCGTCGCCACAGAATATGGAAAGTTGATGCAGGAGCACGTCCCGGGCACCCACACCCTCTCCGGTCGGATGGATGCCGGGGAGATGGCAAAGGTGCTAACGGGAGCCGACTTGTGCATTGACGCCACCCACCCTTATGCAAGAGAGGCCAGCCGGAATATCCGGGAAGCAGCAAAAACGGCAAATGTCCCATATCGTAGGCTCCTCCGTCAGGAAAGCGAACTGCCCCCGGACTGTATTTTGGTAGACTCCGCCGAAGATGCCGTCCGGTTTTTGCAGGGCACAGAGGGGAATATCCTCCTCACCACCGGCGCCAAGGAACTGGCGGCTTTTTCACCGGTGCAGCGGCAGCGGCTGTATCCCCGGGTGCTGCCGGTACAGAAAAGTCTGGCGGCCTGCGAGGGGATGGGGATTCCCCGGGGGAATGTGATTGCCATGCAGGGCCCCTTTTCCTGTGAGCTGAACATGGCGCTGATTCATCAGTTTTCTATTCAGTGGCTGGTGACAAAAGACGGCGGCGCGGCTGGGGGCTTTGCAGAAAAGGCAGAAGCCGCCCAACAAACCGGGGCGCGTTTGGTGGTCATTCGTCGCCCCAAAGAGGACGGGGAACCCTATGAAATCATTTTGGAACTTTGTAAGGAGATGATGGGATGCAGGTGATCTTAGCAGCGTCCGGCGGAGGAAGCCGGGGCACCATGACCGAGGATTGCCGGCAGGCGCTGGAAAACGCCTCCTGTATCATCGGGGCTCGGAGACTTATAGAAGGACTCCCGAAAACCTACACCCAAAACCGTGTGGCAGCTACCCGGCCCGGAGAAATCCTTGAGGTCATCCAGTCCCACGGAGAGGGCTGTGTGGTGCTCTACAGCGGAGATACCGGCTTTTATTCCGGCACCCGTTCTTTAATCCCTCTGCTGGAAAACGAAGGCATTTCTTACACCGTTTTTCCCGGCATTTCCAGTGTGCAGCTACTTTCCGCGGCGCTTGGTAGGCCGTGGCAGGACTGGCTGCTTTGCTCCGCTCATGGGGTGGACTGCAACCCGGTGGGAGCCGTCATGCAAGGGAAACCGGTGTTTTTCCTCACCGGCGGCGAATTAGGCC
This sequence comes from Clostridiales bacterium, assembly GCA_019418545.1. Classification (GTDB taxonomy): domain Bacteria; phylum Bacillota; class Clostridia; order Oscillospirales; family Acutalibacteraceae; genus Heritagella_A. The sequence goes on from DYBQ01000048.1 coordinate 5,346, forward strand.
CGGCAGAGCTATGTCGTCAGCTGGCGGAAGCAGGGCTTCCTGAACTGCCGGTTGTGGTGGGGGAGAATCTTTCCTATCCCCAGCAGTGCATTCTCCGGGGTACTGCCGGCGAGTTTGCCAAAGAGAAGTTTGACTCCCTCAGCGTGTTGCTGGCGGAGCCTGCCCAAGCCGTTACCCGCCGGACATCGGGATTCCCGGATTCTTTGTTTACTCGGGGAGAAGTGCCCATGACCAAGCAGGAGGTACGGGCGGCCGTGCTGGCAAAGCTGGCTCCGGGCCCCAGCGACATCCTGTGGGACGTGGGAGCGGGTACCGGCAGCGTGAGTATCGAGCTGGCGCTGGCAGCTTCTTGGGGCCGCACCTATGCCATAGAGTGCAATGAAAAGGCCTGTGATCTTATTCGGGTAAACCGGGAAAAACTGGGCGCGTGGAACCTCAAGCTCATTGAGGGTGCCGCACCCCAAGCGCTGGACGAGCTGGAAACCCCGGACGCGGTGTTTATCGGCGGCACCAAGGGCTCCATGGAAAACGTGGTGAATCTGGTGCTGGACCGCAACCCAAAAGCCCGAATTTGTATTTCGGCCATCTGCATTGAAACTTTGTATCAGGCGGTAAAGGCACTGCAAAATCGCGGCATCCAGCCAGAGGTGACCCAGATCAGCATCAGCCGGGGGAAAGCGGCCGGTTCCCTTCACCTGCTTATGGCCAATAATCCCATTTTTCTGATTGCGGGGAATTGTGATGGTTGAGTTATTACTGGCGGCTCCCGCCTCTGGCAGCGGAAAAACTGCCGTTACCTGTGCACTCCTTGCCGCGCTGACTAAGAGGGGACTTTCTCCCTGTGCCTTTAAGTGCGGCCCGGACTACATAGACCCCATGTTTCACCGCTCTGTGCTGGGGGTAGAGAGCCACAATCTGGACTTGTTCCTATGCGGGGAAGAGCGGCTCCGTGCTCTCTATGAGCGCCATCTTTCCGGTCATGGCGCCGCGGTGTGTGAGGGAGTCATGGGCTTTTATGACGGCGTAGGCGGCAGCACCACTCAGGCCAGTGCATGGCATGTGGCAAGCACACTGGAACTTCCCGTTTTGCTGGTCATCCGTCCAAAAGGAGCCAGCCTGACGCTGGCGGCGCAGATTCAGGGGCTTTGCAGTTTTCGGGAAAACAGCCGGATTCAGGGCGTTTTTCTCAACGATTGCTCGCCCATGCTGTTCCGCAGTTTAGCACCTATGCTGGAAAAAGAAACCGGCCTGCCAGTATTGGGATATCTGTCCCACATGGAAGAGGCCGCTTTTGAAAGCCGCCATCTGGGGCTCTACACCGCCGGAGAGATTGAGGGTTTGCAGCAGCGCATTGATGTATTGGCGCAAAAGCTGGAAGAAACCACCGATATGGAGCGGCTGCTGAAACTGTTTGCAGGCAGGGAAGAGAAAAGCGTTTCCAAACCGGTTCCGATACCGGCCGAAGCCCGTATTGCTGTGGCTCACGACGAAGCCTTTTGTTTTACCTATGCGGAAACACTGGAAGCTTTCCGGGATGCCGGGGCAGAGCTGGTGGAGTTTAGTCCCCTGCATGATACCAGCTTGCCGGAAAATATCGGCGGGCTGTATCTGCCCGGCGGCTACCCGGAACTATATGCCAAACAGCTTTCCAAAAATGCAGCCATGCGGGAAGCCATCCAAAAAGCCATCCAAAACGGCCTGCCCACGGTGGCGGAATGCGGCGGTTTCCTTTATCTGGGTCAAAGTCTTGAGGATGAAACAGGCACCGCTTACTCCATGGTAGGGGTACTTCCCGGAGAAGGCATCAAAAAGGAAAAGCTGGTGCGGTTTGGCTATGCCCATTTGACGGCAAAAAGCGACAGCCTACTTTTTACCCAAGGAGAGCAAATCCCGGTGCATGAGTTCCACTATTGGGATTCCACCGAAAACGGGGAGAGCTTTACGGCAGAAAAGCCGGTTTCGGGCAGAAGCTGGCAGTGCGGCTTTGGAGAGAAAAATCTGTATGCCGCCTTCCCTCATTTGTATTTTTGGGGGAATCCCCAGTGGGGACAGCGGTTTGTAAAGGCCGCTGCGCAATATCAAAATTCGGAAAAATAAATCAAAAGCAGTGAAAGCACCGTAAGCGCTCCTGTATACCTACAGGGGGAGGAAGAAGGAATCAACATGGAACCATATGAACAGAAATTACAGCAGCTGCTGCAAACCGTCACCGAGCCGGATGAAACAGCCCGGGAGGAGGCACATCAAAAATGGAATGACTGTGCCAAACCGCTGGGAAGTCTCGGCCTTTTGGAAACCGCTATTGAAAATATTGCCGCCCTTACCGGCAGCACGGAAATTTCCCTTTCCCCCCGGTCGGTGCTGGTACTGTGCGCCGATAATGGCGTGGTTGCTCAAGGCGTGACCCAGTCTGCCAGCAATGTGACCGCCGTTGTCACCGAGAATCTGGCCATGAAGCGGACTTCCGTGTGCCGGATGGCGGCAGTTGCTAACTGCAAGGTGGTGCCGGTGGATATGGGTGTGCTGAATTTCCCGCCTACAGAAGGCGTCCTTAACCGCCGCATCGCCAACGCTACCGGCGATATTTCAAAAGGCCCCGCCATGACCCGGGAGCAGGCGGCACAGGCCGTGCTGACGGGAATCGAGCTGGTGCGGGAGCAGAAGGAGCAGGGCGTGCGGCTGCTGGCTACCGGGGAAATGGGTATCGGCAATACTACCACCACCAGCGCGGTGGCTTGTGTGCTTCTTAACAAACCGGTCACCGAAATGACCGGCCGGGGCGCAGGGCTTTCCAAAGAGGGTTTGCAGCGGAAAATCCACGCCATTGAAGAGGCTCTTTCTAAGAATCAGCCCGATTCCAGCGACCCGCTGGACATCATCTCCAAAGTGGGGGGCTTTGATATCGCCGGAATTTGCGGCGTGTTTTTGGGCGGCGCTATTTATAACGTGCCGGTGCTGGCGGACGGTTTCATCAGCACCATTGCGGCATTGTGCGCCGTGCGGATGTGTCCCAAGGCGGAAAAAGCCATCTTTGCTAGCCATGTTTCTGCCGAGCCTGCGGGCAGGATGGTGCTGGAAGCTTTGCACCGTAAGCCGTTGATTACCGCCGGAATGCGGCTGGGTGAGGGCACCGGTGCTGTGGCCGCCATGCCCCTTTTGGATATGGCCTGCGCGGTATATCAGGAAAGCTATACCTTTGAACAGGGCGGCATTGAGCACTATGTGCCGTATGGTGATACATAATGATGACATTGGTGATTGGAGGCGCGGCCTCCGGGAAAAGTGAATTTGCCGAAGGGCTGGTGCTGGATGCCGGAAACCTGCCCCGGTATTATATCGCTACCATGCAGCCCTTTGATGACGAGTGCCGGGCGCGTATTCGCCGTCACCGGGAAATGCGGGCAAAAAAGCAGTTTACCACCGTGGAATGCTTTGTCAATTTGGAGCAGGTCACGCTGCCTCAAAAAGGAGTGGTGCTGCTGGAATGTATGAGCAATCTGGCAGCCAATGAATTATATAGCCCAGACGGCGCCGGAGACGACGCTGTGGAGTCCATCCAGCGGGGAATCCGGCATTTGAAAAGCCAGTGCGAAGAATTGGTCATTGTTTCCAATGAGGTGTTCAGCGGCGGCTCCGATTATGAAGGAGACACCCTGCGATATCTGCGGGTGCTGGCAGAGGTAAACCGGATGCTGGCCAAGGAAGCGGATAGGGTGTATGAAGTGGTGTGCGGGGTTCCCGTGTGCCACAAGGGAAAGGGGAGAACAACATGAACTTTTTTCAAACCATTGCCGTGGCTTTTGCCATGTTTTCCGCCATTCCCTGCCCGCAGCCGGAGTGGACGGAAAAAAATATGCGGTATTCCCTGTGCGCCTTCCCTCTAATCGGGGCGGTGTGTGGCCTTCTTTGTTGGGGCTGGGTGGAACTGATGGGCTATGTTGGCGGTTCTGTGCTGCTGCAGGCAGGCGGGCTGTGCGCCATTCCTGTACTGGTGACCGGCGGTATTCATCTGGACGGCTATGCCGATACCAGCGACGCACTGGGAAGCTATGGTTCCCCGGAGAAAAAGCGGGAAATTCTAAAAGACCCCCGGTGCGGCGCGTTTGCTGTCATTCGGCTCTGCACCTGGTTTGTGGTATACTTTGCTC
>DYBQ01000048.1:9503-16473 GCA_019418545.1 Clostridiales bacterium
GTGTGCCTCTGTCAAGTGGGACGCCCGGGCGCTGTGGTGCATGGGCCTTGCCTTTGTGCTGGAACGCAGCCTTTCCGGGTTCGCCAATGCGGCGTTTCCTCTTGCCAAAAATACCGGCCTTGCCCACACTTTTGCCGCGGCTGCGGATAAAAAGAAGGTTCGCGCTATGCTATTGGCGGCTTCCGTGGTGCTGGCGGCAGCTTTGATTGTGGTCGGCGGTCTGGCTGGTGTTGCCATGGTGCTGGCGGCTGGCTGGATTCTGTGGCGGTATTACCATATTGCGCAAAAGCAGTTCGGCGGCATCACCGGGGATTTGGCCGGATGGTTTTTACAGCGGGCAGAAATTTGGATGCTGGGCGCGCTGGCTGCGGTGCAGCTGTTGGAGGGAATGAAATGGTTTTCGTAACAGGGCCGCTCTACAGCGGAAAAAAGACCTTTGTCAAAGAATGGATGCACTGGGACGAGGAAACCCTCTCCCGGAATGCTGTGTGGGATGTACAGGAACTTGCCGCCGGTTGTGAAAATTTGGAGCAGCTGGCAGAGGAGCTTTCCCAAAAGCAGGTGGTTATCGCCACAGAGGTGGGGGGCGGCATCGTGCCCGCCACTGCCGAAGAGCGAGCAGCCCGAGAAGCTGCGGGGAGGCTTGCCTGTTTGCTGGCGAAAAAGGCCGATACCGTTATTCGGGTATTCTGCGGGATTCCCACGGTTATAAAAGGGGAGGAAACACTGTGAAAATTTATTTGCTGCGCCATGGGCAGACGACGTATAATGTAGAAAAGCGGTATCAGGGCACGCTGGATATCCCTCTTTCGGAAGAAGGAAGGGCTCAGCTGGTTCGGGCGGACATTTTTCCCAAGAAAGTCTATGTTTCGCCGCTAATCCGTGCCCGGAGCACGGCGGACATCCTGTTTCCCGAAGCGGAGCAGGTGGTGGTGGAGGACTTCCGGGAAATGTGCTTTGGTATTTTCCAGGGAAGAAATTACATCGAGATGGAGCGCGACCCGGAATATATCGCGTGGGTAGGCGAATACTGTGAGGGCTGCTGCCCTGGCGGAGAGCGGAAAGCCGAATTCTGCGACCGCACCTGCAACGCCTTTGTGCCGCTGGTGGAAGAAGCCCTGAAAAACAGGGAGGAAATGCTGGTAATCATGGCTCACGGTGGTAACCAGATGGCCATCATGGAGCGGTATGGCCTGCCCCGTCACGATTACTATCACTGGTGCGGCCCCAATGCAGGCGGCTATGTGCTGGAAGCCGATGCGGACATCTGGCACAACGAGCATACCCTGCAATTGGTGGAAGAGGTACAGTACGTCCGCAAGGAAGAACAGAAAGGCAGGCAGGAAGCATGATTTGGACGGCGGTTCTGTGTGGGTTTCTGCTGGATTGTCTGCTAGGTGACCCGGAAAAAATGCCCCATCCGGTAATCTGGATGGGAAAAGCCATTTCCCGGCTGGAAAAATGGCTGCGCCGCCGTTTGCCCCAAACGCCTGAAGGAGAGCGCACTGGCGGTATTATATTAGCCATCACGTTGCCGGTAGGAACACTGCTCATCAGCGGCGGGCTGTGCTGGCTGTTCTGGTGGATTCATCCGCTGCTGGGGCTGGCGCTGCAAATTCTCTGGTGCTGGCAGGCGCTGGCCATGCGGTGCCTTGCCAAAGAGAGCCGGAATGTGTACCGCAGCCTGAAAACAGAAGGCTTGGAAGCCGGCCGGAACGCTGTGGCTCGTATTGTGGGCCGGGACACCGCCCAGCTTTCAGAACAGGGCGTTATTAAGGCAACGGTAGAGACTGTGGCGGAGAATTTTTCCGATGGTGTACTGGCCCCTTTGCTGTATATGCTCATTGGCGGCGCGCCGCTGGCTCTTACTTATAAGGCGATTAACACCATGGACAGCATGGTAGGGTATAAAAACGACAAGTATCTGCATTTTGGACGGGCGGCGGCTAAATTGGACGATGTGGCAAACTATATTCCGTCCAGAATCGCGGCGCTGCTGTGGATTGCGGCTTCGCCTTTGGCAGGCGGGAACCTCAAAAACGCGTGGAAAATCTGGCGGCGGGACCGCCATAACCATGCCAGCCCCAACTCTGCCCAGACAGAATCCGCCTGTGCCGGTTCGCTGGGAATCCAGCTGGCAGGCCCGGCTTCTTATTTTGGAAAGCGGCTGGAAAAGCCCTATATCGGGGACGCAGTGCGGGAGATTGAGCCGGAGGACATTCTGCGCACCAACCGGATTATGATGGCTGCCAGTGTGGTGGCCGTGATTCTGGGGCTATTCATTCATACAGCCATTGTGTTCTCCCTGTTCGGGCTTCATTGGATTTTATAAAACAGCAGATACGGATACATTTTGATTCCATTTTATGGAGGCGACACCATGAACGAAAACCATCAACCCTTGGTACACGGCGGGGATTGGGCCGGATATTCGGAGGAGTATGGCACACAGCCCCTGGACTTTTCCGCCAATGTCAGCCCGCTGGGGGTACCTCAGGGCGTAAAACAGGCCATTGCCGCCGCTGCCGAAACTGCCGACCGGTATCCAGACCCTTTGTGCCGCTCTTTGTGCCGAAAGCTGGCAGCCCATGAGCAGGTGCCGGAATCCTGTGTGTTGTGCGGAAACGGCGCGGCGGATTTGATTTTCCGGGCAGTGCTGGCCAAAAGGCCGAAAAAAGCCCTGCTTCCCGCTCCTGCCTTTGCCGAATATGAGGCGGCGCTCATCGCCTGCGGATGTCAGGTGGAGTATTATTTTCTCCGGGAAGAGAATGATTTTCGGCTGGACGAGGGCTTTTTGCAGGCCATTGTTCCCGGTATCGACATGGTGTTTGTCTGTGAGCCCAACAATCCCACCGGCGTTTCCTCTCCCCGAGAGTTTTTGCTGCGGATAGCAGAGCAGTGCAGCCGTTGCGGGGCTTTGTTCATACTGGACGAGTGCTTCGGTGATTTTTTGGAAGAGCCGGAAGTTCACACTCTGAAAAATGCCCTTTCGGGATTTCCAAATCTGGTGATTTTAAAGGCATTCACCAAACTCTATGCCATGGCAGGCGTGCGGCTGGGATATGCCCTGTGTGCCAGTGGCGAACTGATGGAAAAAATGCGGCAGACCGGCCAGCCCTGGGCAGTTTCCTCTTTGGCACAGGCCGCCGGAGAAGCCGCTTTGGACGAAACCGCATATGTGGAAAGTGTGCGCCAAATGGTCATGGAGGAACGTCCGTGGATGATGGAACAGCTCACCAATCTGGGTCTGCGTGTTGTGCCCGGAGAAGCTAACTATCTGCTGTTCCGCTGTCCGGTTTCGCTCATCCAGCCCTTGCGCCAGCGGGGAATTTTGCTGCGGAGCTGTTCCAATTATCACGGGCTGGACGAAAACTGGTACCGCACAGCGGTGCGTACTCATGAAGAAAATATCCGCCTGATACAGGCGTTAAACGAGGTGGTACGATGAAACAGGCCAAGTGTATTATGGTGCAGGGCACCATGTCCGGCGCGGGAAAAAGCCTTTTGTGTGCCGGTTTGTGCCGGATTTTTGCCCAGGACGGGCTGAAAGTGGCCCCCTTTAAAAGCCAGAATATGGCGCTGAACAGTTATGTCACCCGGGACGGCTTGGAAATGGGCCGGGCGCAGGTGGTGCAGGCACAGGCCGCCGGGAAAGAGCCGGATGTACGCATGAATCCCATTTTGCTCAAGCCCTCCAGCGACATCGGCAGCCAGGTAATCGTGAATGGCGAAATCCGGGGACAAATGAGCGCCACCGAGTATTTTTCCATGAAGCGGCAGCTCATCCCGGATATTCTGGAAGCCTACAACGGCCTTGCTGCGGAAAACGACGTCATCGTCATCGAAGGGGCAGGCAGCCCTGCCGAAATCAATCTGCGCACCGATGATATTGTCAACATGGGCATGGCGGAACTGGTGGATGCGCCGGTACTGCTGGCGGGAGACATTGACCGGGGCGGCGTGTTCGCCCAGCTTTATGGTACGGTCGCTTTGCTGGAAGAGCAGGAGCGGGCCCGGATTGGCGGCTTGATTATCAATAAATTTCGGGGCGACGAGGCTATTTTGCGCCCAGGTCTCACCATGCTGGAGAAAAAAACGGGAATTCCCGTGCTGGGCGTGGTGCCTTATCTGCGGGTGAATGTGGACGACGAGGATTCTCTGGCTCCCTGTCTCGAAAATCAGAGCGAGAAAAAGCCGCTGGATATCGCCGTGATTCGTCTGCCGCGGATTTCCAACTTTACCGACTTCTCTCTGCTGGACGAACATCCGGCCATGGGCGTGCGGTATGTGGGAAGTACCCGGGAGCTGGGCAGCCCCGATTTAATCATCCTCCCCGGCACCAAGAGCACCCTTTCCGACCTTTTGTGGCTGCGGCAAAGCGGGCTGGAAGCGGCCGTGTGCAAGCTGGCTCACACCGGTACACCGGTTCTGGGAATTTGCGGCGGCTATCAGATGCTGGGCGAAACTCTTTCCGACCCCTATGGCACCGAAGGCGGCGGAGAGATGCACGGCATGGGCCTTCTGCCCATTGACACGGTGTTTAGCGACCGCAAGACCCGCACCCGGATGCAGGCCGAAGTGCTGGCTGCCGACTTTGCCGGGGCAAAGCTGGACGGCTATGAAATCCACACCGGAAAAACCACCGTGCGGGGAGACGCTTTTTGTATGCTGGAAAACGGCCAGCCTGACGGGTGCGTCAGCGGCAATGTGTTCGGCACCTATCTGCACGGCCTGTTTGATACCGGCAGCCTGACTCACAAGCTGGCGGAATATTTGTGCAGCCGCAAGGGTATTTCCTGCCAGCAGGCTGCGCCTGTTTCCCACGCGGAATATCAGGAACAGCAGTTTGATTTGTTGGCCGATGGAATCCGCCGGGCACTGGACATGAAGGCTATTTATGCACTGATGGAAGGGAAGCGGTAATATGGCAAAGGGACTCATTCATCTATATTGGGGCGATGGAAAGGGAAAAACTACCGCCTCTATGGGCGTGGCCATGCGGGCGCTGGCCGCGGGGAAAAAAGTGGTCATTGTCCAGTTCCTCAAAGGGCAGGAGAGCGGGGAAATCAAGCTTCTTTCACAGCTGGGCGCAAAAATTTATCGGGGCAAGGCTGGGCATAAATTTGTTTTCCAGATGACCGAAGAGGAGAAAGCCGAAACCCGCAAAGTGCAGGACGAAAATCTCCTTGCGGCTTTGCAGGAGCCGGCAGACCTGCTGATTCTGGATGAAGCCTGTGCCGCTGTGGAGCTGAAAATGGTGGACGAAGCCCTTCTGAAAAAGACGGTGTTGGAAAAGCCGGAGGAGCAGGAATTGATTCTCACCGGACGAAACCCGGCGGACTGGATGAGGGAAGCCGCCGACTATTGTACCGAAATGCACTGCTGGCGTCACCCCTATGAAAAGGGGATTGCCGCAAGAAAAGGCGTAGAGTTTTAATATGAAAAACATAAAAGGTCCCGGAAGAAACACATCTTCCGAGACCTTTTTAGTTTCTAAAGTCAATACCGCTTCTCGCTTTTAACGGTCTTCATCCTCTCCGCTTACATGACGAATAAAATATTCCACGCCCTCTATATCATACATAGCGAACGAAAACCGCAAAGATTGCCCATCAACGGTTTGAAAAGTGCAGGAATAATACTGGTTAGCAGACAGGGTGTCGCCGCCGGTGTGTGCTGCCTTTGCAATTTCGTTATAGGGATAATAATGGCCATTTCCGGGTTTTGATTGATGGTAAATCCCCTGTTCGCCAATCCAGTTTTTGATGAATAGGGAGCGATAGAGAATCGCCAGAAGAATTATCAAAAGTATGCATGAAAAAAGCCCGGTAAAAATAAAGATGCCGTTATGGTTCAGATACAGCCACACGCTGATACCGCCAAGCAGTAAAAAAGGAAGCAGAGCAGGAAGAATTCCTGCAAGTGTTGTGCGGCCGATTTTATACTGCCAGCTTTCCTCTTTTCCATCACAATTCATCAATACTCCTCCTTCGCCATTCTTACCTATATAATAGCATATCCGTCAAGATACTTGTTAATCAATTTCCACTTCGTCCATAACGGCCTTTCGCTCCGGGTTGGCATAGTAGGCAGAAATCCATTCATTCTGGAAGCATCGATAAAACTCCCTTTTGTCACTGGGAATTTTGCAGAGGAACGTTAGAAAGCTCACACAAAACTGGTCAATCACCCAGGACAGCAGCAGTGAAAAAATATAGGCACAGGGGAAATAGACAGCGGCAAACTGCAAACCAAAGTTAAGCGTTAAAATGATTCCCAACACCAACAGCAGCACCAGCAAACCGGGCATAGTTTCCAAAGGGGAGAAGAGAAAGAAATGGGCTCTGCGGGATTTTTGGAACCTCTTTTTCATGGCCTCAGCACCTGCAACCATATAAGATTGTACGCGGCAGGAGGCTATATTGGCAGTTAAAAACAGCCGGTCAAAATAGACATTAACATCCACACGGGCCTTTTCCCGGGTGATGTGAAGAATGTCGTTTTCCCGGAGATTCTCGCAGTGATACCAGGTTTCAAGGACAAGGACATAGCTCGACCAGCTTTTTTCAAAATAACTTTCGGTATCCCGCCTTATGGAGACATCAAAGGTACTGGCGCCGCATTCTATCCAGGCCATTTTGTGGGCTGGGATTTGGATAGGCTCTGCTGTACCCACGCGGACCAGTACAGCATATCTGCAATGGTTAAAAAAAGGAACATTCATCAAAGAGCCTCCTTTATGATGCAAATTGTAAAACCTAATCGAAAATTTGAATAGTATGTATAGAAAATGCTGTTGAAAGTCTGCAATAATGCACGAACTATCTTTATTATAATATAAATAAATGCTAAATACAATGGAAATACACAATTTCTTGTAATCAAAATTGAAAAAAGTTTCTGTAATTGGTATAGACAAAATAATTTGATATGAAATATGATAAAATTAGTATATAAGTGAGTCTTTTAC
>DYBQ01000049.1:0-8743 GCA_019418545.1 Clostridiales bacterium
CCGGTAATCATGTTCTTAACATAGTCAGCGTGGCCGGGGCAGTCAACGTGAGCATAGTGACGGGTCTCGGTCTGATACTCAACGTGAGCGGTGTTGATGGTAATGCCGCGCTCTCTCTCTTCGGGAGCCTTATCGATGTTAGCGTAATCAACGAAATCAGCGTCGCCTTCCAGGTTCAGAACCTTGGTGATAGCGGCGGTCAGGGTGGTCTTGCCATGGTCAACGTGACCAATAGTACCAATGTTTACGTGGGGTTTGTTTCTTTCAAACTTTTCCTTTGCCATTGGAAACTTCCTCCTTTTTATAAAGCAATTTCAAATGTTATGAACAAATTGTCCAGTAACACAATTGTAGCAACTATACGTCGAAAAATCAAGCGCTAATCAAAATTATTCACTCTTTTTTCCGCGGGCTGCAATAACAGTCTCAGCAACAGACTTGGGAACCTCGGCATAGTGTGCAGGCTCCATGGTGTACTGGCCGCGTCCCTGTGTCTTGGAACGCATGTCGGTAGCATAACCGAACATCTCGGACAGGGGAACCTCGGAGTTAATCTGCTGAGCACCGGGAACAGCGTCCATGCCCAGAATCATGCCGCGGCGGGAGTTCAAATCGCCGATAACGTCGCCCATATACTCGTCGGGAACGATGACAACAACCTTCATGATGGGTTCCAGCAGCACCGGGTCAGCCTTCTTCATAGCCTCTTTGAAAGCCATGGATGCAGCAATCTTAAATGCCATTTCAGAGGAGTCGACCTCATGATAAGAACCATCATACAGAGTAACCTTCACGTCCACTACGTTGTAGCCAGCGATAACACCGGACAGCATAGCGCCCTGGATACCCTGGTCAACAGCCGGGATGTACTCCTTCGGGATTGCACCGCCAACGATGGCGTTGACGAACTCATAACCCTTACCGGGATTGGGCTCGATTCTAATCTTAACATGACCATACTGGCCCTTACCACCGGACTGACGGGCATACTTGTTGTCCACATCAGCCATCTTGCGGATGGTTTCTTTATAAGCAACCTGGGGCTTACCAACGTTTGCTTCCACGCGGAATTCGCGGAGCAGACGGTCAACGATGATTTCCAGATGCAGCTCACCCATACCGGCGATGATGGTCTGACCGGTTTCCTCATCGGTATAAGCCTTGAAGGTGGGGTCTTCTTCAGCCAGCTTAGCCAGCGCGATACCCATCTTCTCCTGACCAGCCTTGGTCTTGGGCTCGATAGCAACACGGATAACAGGCTCCGGGAATTCCATGGATTCCAGGATGATGGGGTGCTTTTCATCGCACAGGGTATCGCCGGTGGTGGTGTTCTTCAAACCAACAGCAGCAGCGATATCGCCAGCGTACACCTTTTCAATATCCTGACGATGGTTTGCATGCATCTGCAGGATACGGCCCATACGCTCGTTGTTATCCTTCACGGAGTTGTAAACGGTAGAACCAGCGTCTACAGTACCGGAATACACACGGAAGAAGCACAGCTTACCAACAAAGGGGTCGGTGGCAATCTTAAATGCCAGAGCTGCGAAGGGCTCTTCGTCGGAAGACGGACGGGTCTCTTCTTCTTCGGTGTCGGGGTTGATGCCCTTAATAGCAGGAACATCGGTGGGGGCGGGCATATAATCAACAATTGCGTTCAGCAGAGGCTGTACGCCCTTGTTCTTATAGGAAGTACCGCAGCAAACGGGAACCATGTGGTTAGCGATGGTGGACTTGCGGATGCAAGCCTTAATCTCTTCCACGGTCAGCTCCTCGCCGCCCAGATACTTCTCAAAGAGCTCGTCGTCCTGTTCGGCGACATGCTCAATCAGCTCAGTGTGATACTTCTCAGCCAGCTCCATCATATCCTCGGGGATATCCTCTTCGCGGACATCCTTGCCCAAATCATCATAATAGATTTCGGCCTTCATGGTAACCAAGTCAACGATACCCTTAAAGGTATCCTCAGAGCCGATGGGCAGCTGAATCGGAACAGCATTACACTTCAGACGGTCTTTCATCATCTGTACGACGCGATAGAAATCGGCGCCCATGATGTCCATCTTGTTGACATAAGCCATACGGGGTACTTTGTACTCCTCAGCCTGACGCCAAACGGTTTCGGACTGGGGCTCAACGCCGCCCTTTGCGCAGAAAACGGTTACGGAGCCGTCGAGCACGCGCAGGGAACGCTCCACTTCCACGGTAAAGTCCACGTGGCCGGGAGTGTCGATGATGTTAATACGGTGGCCCTTCCAAAAGCAGGTAGTAGCAGCGGAGGTAATGGTAATACCTCTTTCCTGTTCCTGGGCCATCCAGTCCATGGTGGCAGTACCGTCATGGGTCTCACCAATCTTATGGTTGATACCGGTGTAATACAGAATACGTTCTGTGGTAGTAGTTTTACCGGCATCGATGTGAGCCATAATGCCGATATTGCGGGTTAATTCAAGTGATACCTGCCTTGGCATGGGTTTCCTCCTTTAGTCGAATCGATAAATGTGCGGGGGTGAAAAACATTCCATGGAAGCCGGCAAACCGGCATCCATGCATTACCATCTGTAATGTGCGAATGCCTTGTTGGCCTCTGCCATCTTGTGCGTATCGTCACGCTTCTTGGCAGCGCCGCCGGCGCCATTTATTGCATCGAGGATTTCTCCTGCCAGACGCTCCTTCATGGTCTTTTCAGAGCGCAGTCTGGAATAGGTGGAAATCCAGCGCAGGCCCAGGGTCTGGCGTCTCTCGGGACGCACCTCCATGGGAACCTGATAGGTTGCACCGCCAACACGGCGGGCCTTAACCTCGAGGCTGGGCATAACATTTTCCATAGCCTGCTCAAAAACCTCCAGGGGATCCTTGCCGGTCTTCTCTGCGACGATGTCAAATGCACCGTACACGATTTTCTGGGCAACGCCCTTCTTTCCGTCATACATGATGTTGTTCACCAGACGGGTGACCAGCTTGGAGTTATAAAGCGGATCGGGCAAAACATCACGTTTTGCGATATTACCTCTTCTCGGCATATTCTTCCCTCCTTCACATTGAATGATATCACAGGTACTCGAAAGCGACAAAACTTCCGTTGGCCACAAAGAGGCGTTCTATTACAAACGCCTCCGCACGAAATTCATGCGGGAGCCACGAATTCTGTCAAAGTTTTTCAGAAAGCAATTCCTTTATCGAATTACTTCTTGGCGCCGGCCTTGGGCCGCTTTGCACCATACTTGGAACGGGCCTGCATACGCTTGGCAACACCCTGGGCATCCAGAGTACCGCGGATGATGTGGTAACGAACACCGGGCAGGTCCTTAACACGGCCGCCGCGAATCATCACGACGCTGTGCTCCTGCAGATTGTGTCCAACACCGGGAATATAGGCACTGACCTCGATTCCGTTGGAAAGACGAACTCTGGCAATTTTACGAAGAGCAGAGTTAGGCTTCTTCGGGGTAGCAGTCTTAACAGACGTACACACGCCGCGCTTTTGAGGGGAATCCTGATTGATAGCAACGCGCTTCTTGGAGTTCCAGCCCTTCAGCAGTGCGGGAGCCTTTGCTTTCTTTTCAGCAACCTGACGACCGGTATGAACCAGCTGATTAAAGGTAGGCATATGACACCTCCTCACAAAAAATTTTTATATGTTAATGCCAATCCAAACCGCATGGGCTTGTCCGGCTTAACACCGAATGGAATGTTGCACAGAAACTTTCCCGTCTCCATGCCTGTGAAAGTCAGCTTATACAGGACAGTACCTGCCTGAAAGGGATTTTTCAGGCAGGATACCGGCTGTTTTTCTCAAACCATCACAATTTGTTATTATATACTCAAAGGGCTTCGTTTGTCAAGTCCTCATCTACACTTTTTACTTCAACATCTGTATAGCACTTCATGCCTGTTCCGGCGGGAACCAGCTTACCGATGATGACGTTTTCCTTCAGGCCCAGCAGCGGGTCAACCTTGCCCTTAATGGCGGCTTCGGTAAGTACTCGGGTGGTTTCCTGGAAGGAAGCAGCAGACAGGAAGGAATCGGTGGCCAAAGATGCCTTGGTAATACCCAGCAGAACCGGTGTGCAGGTAGCTTCCTGCAAATTCACTTCACCAGCGGCGCGGCGGGCGGCAATCTGCTCGTTGGCGGTTTCAAACTCGGTTTTGTCAACCAGGGAGCTTGGGAGCAAGTCGGTATCGCCGGCCTCTTCCACACGGACCTTCCGCATCATCTGACGGACGATAACCTCAATGTGCTTATCGTTGATATCAACGCCCTGCATCCGGTACACGCGCTGCACTTCTTCAATCAAATAGTCCTGCACCGCATGGGTACCGCTAATCGCCAGCACGTCGTGGGGGTTCACAGAGCCTTCGGTCAAACGGGTACCGGCCTTAATCTTCTGGCCTTCCTTCACGCTAATGCGGGAGCCGAAGGGAATGAGGTAGGAGCGCTGCTCGCCGTCCTGACGGGTGACGACCACATGGCGGTTTTTCTTAATCTCTTCAAAGGTAACCGTACCATCGATTTCGCTGATAATTGCCAAATGCTTGGGCTTACGGCCTTCAAACAGTTCTTCAACACGGGGAAGACCCTGGGTAATATCTTCTGCACTAGCAACACCGCCGGTGTGGAAGGTACGCATGGTCAGCTGGGTACCAGGCTCACCGATGGACTGTGCTGCAATAATACCCACAGCCTCGCCAACGGTAACGGGCTGGCCGCTGGCCAAGTCGGAGCCATAGCACTTTTTGCACACGCCGTGCTTGGCGCGGCAGTTCAGGATGGAGCGGATTTTGATGGTTTCCACGCCGCGGCCTACAATAATGTCGGCGTCGTTGTCGTCCATCATCTTATCTTTGGATACCAGCACCTCGCCGGTCTCCTCATCCACAAAGTCCTCCACCAGATAACGGCCAATCAGACGCTCGTGCATGCTTTCAATGGACTCGCTGCCTTCCTTAATATCAAAGACTTCCAAACCATCGGTAGCGCCGCAGTCATCCTCGCGGATAATCACGTCCTGAGAAACGTCCACCAGACGGCGGGTCAAATAACCGGAGTCAGCGGTACGCAGAGCGGTATCAGCCAGACCCTTACGGGCACCACGGGAGGAAATGAAGTATTCCAAAATGTTCAAGCCTTCACGATAGTTTGCACGAATGGGAATTTCGATAACCTTACCGGAGGTGTTAGCAATCAGACCGCGCATACCGGCCAGCTGACGAATCTGGCTCATAGAACCACGAGCACCGGAGTCAGCCATCATGAAGATGGGGTTGTATCTATCCAGCCCTCTCTGCAGGGCGCTGGTCACATCGTTGGTAGCCTGTTCCCAGGTTTTCAGCACAGCGCCGGAACGCTCTTCTTCAGACAGCAGGCCCTCGTTAAACTCATCGCTGATTTCATCGATAACCGCTTCCGCATCGGCAATAATCTGCTTTTTCTGGGGCGGGATGGTAGCGTCGCACACAGCAACGGTAATAGCGCCGATGGTAGAATACTTATAGCCCTGGGCCTTAATTTCATCCAAAACCTCAGAGGTAATGGCGGTACCATGGACTTTAATACACTTTTCAATAATTTTTCCCAACTGCTTTTTGCCTACCAGGAAGTCAATTTCAAACTTCAAAAGGTTTTCCGGCTTTGAGCGGTCCACATAGCCCAAATCCTGCGGAATGGGACGGTTGAAGATGATGCGGCCCACGGTGGTGTCCACCAGTGCGCGCACTTTTTCGCCGTTAACCTCGGTCTCGCGGCGGACCTTAATCTTTGCATGGAGGCTCACCACATGAGCGTCATAAGCCATCAAAGCTTCATCCACATCGCGGAACACCTTGCCTTCGCCGGGTTCTCCGTCCTTATCCAGGGTCAGGTAGTAGGAGCCCAGAACCATATCCTGAGTAGGCACTGTCACCGGGCGGCCGTCAGAGGGCTTGAGCAGGTTGTTGGCAGCCAGCATCAAAAAGCGGGCTTCTGCCTGAGCCTCGGCGGACAGGGGCACGTGAACAGCCATCTGGTCACCGTCGAAGTCAGCGTTATAAGCCGTACACACCAGGGGGTGCAGCTTCAAAGCGCGGCCTTCCACCAGCACCGGCTCGAAAGCCTGAATGCCCAAACGGTGCAGCGTAGGCGCACGGTTCAGCAGCACGGGGTGGTTCTTGATGACGATTTCCAAAGCATCCCAAACCTCAGGCTTTACGCGCTCCACTGCCTTACGGGCAGCCTTGATGTTGCCGGCCTTGCCGGTTTCCACCAAACGCTTCATCACAAAGGGCTTAAACAGCTCCAAAGCCATTTCCTTGGGCAGACCGCACTGATACATTTTCAGCTCGGGGCCAACCACGATAACGGAACGGCCGGAATAGTCAACACGTTTACCCAGCAGGTTCTGACGGAAACGTCCCTGCTTACCTTTCAGCATGTCGGAAAGGGACTTGAGGGGACGGTTATTGGGGCCGGTCACGGGACGTCCGCGGCGGCCGTTATCGATCAGGGCATCAACAGCTTCCTGCAGCATCCGCTTTTCGTTGCGCACGATGATGTCAGGAGCGCCCAGCTCCAACAGTCTCTTCAAACGGTTGTTGCGGTTGATGACGCGGCGGTACAAATCATTCAAATCGGAGGTGGCAAAACGGCCGCCGTCCAGCTGTACCATAGGACGGATATCCGGCGGGATGACAGGAACTACATCCAAAATCATCCACTCGGGGCGGTTGCCGGAAATGCGGAATGCTTCCACAGCTTCCAAACGCTTGAGCAAACGCACGCGCTTTTGGCCGGAAGCTCCCTGCAGCTCTTCCTTCAGCTCTGCGGAGAGCTTTTCCAAATCGATTTCAGAAAGCAAATCCTTAATGGCCTCGGCGCCCATGGCAGCCTTGAAATCGTCCTCATATTTTTCCCGCATATCGCGGTATTCTTTTTCATTCAGCAGCTGCTTTTTGGAAAGCTCCCGCACGTCGCCGGGGTCGGTGACGATGTACAGGGCAAAATACAGCACTTTTTCCAGCATACGGGGAGAAATATCCAACACCAGGCCCATCCGGGAAGGGATGCCCTTAAAATACCAGATGTGGGAAACCGGGGCGGCCAGCTCAATGTGGCCCATGCGCTCCCGGCGCACCTTGCTGCGGGTGACTTCCACGCCGCAGCGGTCGCAAATTCTTCCCTTATAGCGGATTCTCTTATATTTACCGCAATGGCACTCCCAGTCCTTCTGGGGTCCAAAAATGCGCTCACAGAACAGGCCGTCCCGCTCGGGCTTCAGGGTGCGGTAGTTAATGGTTTCCGGCTTCTTCACCTCTCCGTGAGACCATTCACGAATCATATCCGGGGAAGCCAGGCCGATTTTAATCGATTCAAACACGTTAAATTCCATCGTTCAACCCCCAACTTTACATTGTCTCGTCGCCGTCATCAATACCATCGCCAAACAGGTCATCCAGACCATCATCGCTGCCAACGGAATACAAATCGTCCTCATCATCGGGATTCTCCATGGTATAGCCGTCCATTTCTCCTTCTTCAGCAACCGTAGGCTCATCAAAGGAATCGCCGGACTGGATATATCCGTCATCCTCGTCATCGAAGTCCTGCTTCAAATCAATTTCTTCATTGTTCTTATCCAGAACTTTAATATCCAATCCCAAAGACTGCAATTCCTTAATCAGCACCTTAAAGGACTCAGGCACACCGGGCTTGGGAATATTCTGGCCCTTCACAATTGCCTCATAGGTCTTCACACGGCCCACCACGTCGTCAGACTTCACGGTCAAAATTTCCTGCAGGGTATAAGCAGCGCCATAAGCCTCCAGGGCCCACACTTCCATCTCACCAAAACGCTGGCCGCCGAACTGGGCTTTACCACCCAGAGGCTGCTGGGTAACCAGAGAGTAGGGGCCGGTGGAACGGGCGTGAATCTTATCGTCAACCAGATGGTGGAGCTTCAGGTAATACATATAACCAACGGTAACCGGGTTATCAAAATACTCGCCGGTACGGCCATCACGCAGCCAGAACTTTCCGTCCTCGCTCATGCCGGCCATTTTAAAGCACTCGCGAATATCCGCTTCGTGAGCGCCATCGAAAACAGGGGTCATAATCTTCCAGCCCAAAGCCTTGGCAGCCATACCCAAATGGACTTCCAGCACCTGTCCGATGTTCATACGGGAAGGCACGCCCAAGGGGTTCAGCACGATGTCCAGCGGAGTACCGTCGGGCAGGAAAGGCATTTCCTCCATAGGCAGGATGCGGGAAACAACACCCTTGTTACCATGGCGGCCTGCCATCTTGTCGCCAACAGAAATCTTTCTCTTCTGGGCAATATAGCAGCGGACCACCTTGTTCACGCCGGGGCTCAGCTCGTCGTGGCTGTTCTCGCGGGTAAACACCTTCACGTCCACCACAATGCCATATTCGCCGTGAGGCACACGCAGAGAGGTGTCGCGGACTTCTCTGGCCTTCTCGCCAAAGATAGCGCGCAGCAGCCGCTCCTCAGCAGTCAGCTCCGTCTCGCCCTTGGGGGTAACCTTACCTACCAGGATATCGCCCGCACGGACGTCGGCGCCTACGCGGATAATTCCGCGGTCATCCAAATCGCGGAGCAAATCTTCATTAACATTGGGGATATCGCGGGTAATCTCCTCCGGCCCAAGCTTGGTATCGCGGGCTTCCATCTCATGCTCTTCAATGTGGATGGAGGTATACACGTCATCCCGGACAATCTTTTCGTTAATCAGAACCTGTCTCTTATACACA
>DYBQ01000049.1:8753-16426 GCA_019418545.1 Clostridiales bacterium
GTTAATCAGAACAGCGTCCTCATAGTTATAACCTTCCCAGGTCATAAAGCCAATCAGAGCGTTCTTACCCAAAGAAATTTCGCCGTTGGAAATAGCGGGGCCGTCAGCAATCACGTCGCCCTTTTCCACACGGTCGCCTCTGTCTACCACAGGCACCTGATTGATACAGGTGCTCTGGTTGGAGCGCAGGAACTTGGTAATCTGATAGGTGTCCACTTCACCGTTATCAGCGGTCACGCGCACCTCGGCAGCACTGACGCTGCGGACGATACCGGCACGCTTTGCCAGTACGCACACGCCGGAGTCTACGCCGGCCTTATATTCCATACCGGTACCCACGATAGGAGCCTCGGTTTTCAGCAGCGGCACAGCCTGCCGCTGCATGTTGGAGCCCATCAATGCACGGTTAGCGTCGTCGTTTTCCAGGAAGGGAATCATGGCCGTAGCCACAGAAACAACCATCCGGGGAGATACATCCATAAAGTCGGCCTTCCGGCGGTCCACTTCCACAAAGCTCTCTCTGTGACGGCCGTTTACCTTGTTGTGCAGGAAGCAGCCATTCTCGTCCAGCGGTTCGTTAGCCTGCGCCACAATGTAGTTATCTTCCACGTCAGCGGTCATATACACCACTTCGTCGGTAACTCTTCCGGTCTCCTTGTCCACTTTGCGGAAAGGAGCTTCCACAAAGCCATATTCATTGATTCTTGCAAAGGTTGCCAGATAGGAAATCAAGCCGATGTTGGGGCCTTCAGGGGTTTCAATAGGACACATACGGCCATAGTGGCTGTAGTGAACGTCACGCACCTCAAATCCGGCGCGGTCACGGGACAAACCGCCAGGTCCCAATGCAGACAGACGGCGCTTGTGGGTCAATTCTGCCAGGGGGTTGGTCTGGTCCATAAACTGGGACAGCGGAGAGGAACCGAAGAATTCCTTGATGGCTGCCACAACAGGACGAATGTTAATCAGGGAGTGGGGCGTCAAAGCCTCCGGGTCCTGTGCCTGCAGGGTCATGCGCTCGCGGATGACGCGCTCCAAACGGGAGAAGCCAATGCGGAACTGGTTCTGCAGCAGTTCGCCCACAGAGCGGATGCGGCGGTTGCCCAGGTGGTCAATGTCGTCCGTTGTGCCAAGGCCCATGGCCAGGCAGTTCATATAGTTAATAGAAGAGAAAATATCGTCGATAATGATATGGTTGGGAATCAAATCGGCAGCGCGTGCACGGATGGTTTCCTTCAGCTCTTCCTCGTCATCGCCGCAGCTTTCCAAAATTTCGGCCAAAACAGAAAAGCGTACCCGCTCATTGATGCCGCATTCTTCCTTGGCATCAAAGCTCACATATTTGGAAATGTCCACCATGCCATTGGAAATAACCTTGACCTCGCGCTCGCCTGCCTCCACAAAGGCAACCGTAACACCGGCGTTGTCAATTTCTTCTGCCAGAGCGCGGGAAACTACCTGTCCGGCCTCTGCCATCACTTCGCCGGTCATGGGATTCACAATCGGCTGGGTCAGCTTCTGGTCGGTAATACGGCCGGCCAGGTTCAGCTTTTTGTTATATTTATAGCGGCCCACCCGGGAAAGGTCATAACGGCGGGCATCAAAGAACAGTCCGTTAATATGGGACTGGGCGC
Organism: Clostridiales bacterium; assembly: GCA_019418545.1. Taxonomy (GTDB): domain Bacteria; phylum Bacillota; class Clostridia; order Oscillospirales; family Acutalibacteraceae; genus Heritagella_A. Next base: position 10,388 of record DYBQ01000049.1, read on the forward strand.
TGTCGAGGGTAGGCGGCTCACTGGGGCGCAGCTTGCGGTAAACTTCAAACAGGCCCTCTTCCACACTGTGGGTGGTATCCTTTTCCAGGGTTGCCTCAATACGGTCATCGGTGCCGAAATAGTTGCGGATTTCTTCATCGGTACCCAGGCCCAAAGCACGCAGGAATACGGTTACCGGGATTTTGCGGTTTTTATCGATACGTACATAAAAAACATCGTTGGCGTCATTTTCATATTCCAGCCATGCGCCGCGGTTAGGAATCACAGTAGAGCTGAAAAGCTCCTTACCGGTCTTGTCATATTCCATCTTATAGTACACGCCGGGGGAACGAACCAGCTGGGAAACAATCACGCGCTCAGCGCCGTTAATCACAAAGGTGCCGCTTTCGGTCATCAGCGGGAATTCTCCCATGAACACCTCGGACTCTTTAATTTCCCCGGTTTCCTTATTCAGCAGACGAGCTGTTACCCGAAGAGCCTTTGCATAGGTAGCATCCCGCTCTTTACACTCAATCACACTGTAATTGGGCTCGTCATCCAGCTTATAGTTGACAAAATCCAGCACCAGATTTCCGGTAAAGTCCGTAATGCCCGAAACATCATGGAATACCTCTTTTAAGCCTTCATCCAAAAACCACTGATAGGAATTCTTCTGCACCTCAATCAGGTTCGGCATCTGCAGCACTTCATCGATGCGGGAAAAGCTCATGCGGGTGTTTCTGCCCAACTGCACGGGTTTGACATTCACCATTGGCTCAATCACTCCATTCCAATATTTACCATTCTGCCGCGCCGGCAAGCTGTGGCTGTGCTCCGGCCGCTTTTCCGGCGCCCTCTCTGCTTTTTGGACCGCGACAATTTTTTTCGAAAACACTTGCGTTTTTTTGAAAGATGTGCTAAACTGTATCAGGACTTTGTGAAGCACAATAATCCATGATAATGCAGTATATCAGTTTATAATATATTCCTTGTTTTGTCAAGGCTTTTCCTTATAAAAAGTGGGTTTTTGCCCGCTTTTTTTGATTTTAGGCCGATTTTCGGCAATTATAATTCTTTTATAGAAGTTTATAGCCATTTTATGCAAATATTAAAAGCGCTCCCCAAAACGAATTTGGGAAGCGCTTTTTTTCAAATATATTTCTATATACGAATTAAAGTGTCACAAACACCCGGCTCCGTGTTACAAAATCATCTTTCCTGATTTTATCTTTCACACTGCTTGCAAAAAAATCCCCCGGCAGCCGGGAGTGACTCGGGCTGCCGGGGGTGGTCAAATGCATCCGTCAGAAAGGGATATGCCGGATGCGGGTCAGACTCTCTTTTTTCTCAGCTGATATACCGCTGCCGTCAGCAACAGGCTGCCAAGAGCAACCGCCATAACGGCTACCGGGAATTCGTCGCCTGTGGCAGGAGTCTTATCCGCAGGTTTGGAAGAATCTTCCGTCTCATTGCCAGAAGTGTTGGTATCATCGGGCTTTTCTTCCGGCTTGCTGTCATTGTCAGACGAATCGCCGGTGTTATCGCCATCGGAAGAAAGCTTCTCCAGATTTGCCATTGCATTCTCCAGCTCTTCCACGGCCTTATCCACCGCACCCTGCTCATCTACGCTCAGGGTTTCGTCTGCCATAACCAGGTTGGCATTTTTCAGTGCTGCGCGGAACACTGCAATGCTCTCGCGGGTATACAGGCTCTCGTCAACACCTTCTGCCTTCTGAATCAAATCTTCCAAAATGGACTTGTCGGCCTTATACCGCTGTGCCAAAATTGCATTCAGCAGTTCTTCGGCTGCGGGCTGCACATCTTCTTCCATGGCATCTCCGTCAGCCATCACATCTTTGGCTTTCTCCAAAGCTTCCAGCAGCATCGGCCAGTTTTCAGCCACATACTTGTCCTCATCGGGCAGCATGGCTTCGGCCTTCTGAATCAGTTCTTCCAGCATGGTCTTGTCGCCCTGGGTAAGTCCCAGTGCCCAAATGCCATTGAGCAGGTTGTCCCATGCGGTGTTCACTTCTTCGCTGGTAGCATTGTCTTTTTCCAGAACAGCCTTCGCCTCGGCCAGAGCCTTTTCAAAAATTGCCTTTGCGCTGTCGGTCACGCCTTCAGTGCTCAGGGTCAGGGCATAATCATAAGTTTTCTTCAACAACTCTTTGTTGACGGATTCATCGGTGCTGCCGGTATAGCCGCCCATTTTTTCAACGGTGCCCAAAATTGCGTTCTGCAGCTCGTCAAAGCCTTCGGGTGCCTTGGACATATCGCTGGAGCTCAAATTGTCTCTCCACACGTTAGTGCCCTGGCTCTTATCCAGTGTGCTTGTCTGGGTTGCCCACACACGGTTGCCTTCCAGACGGACATAGCTTGCATAATCGTCCATGTACAGAGGCCAGCACATATGCTTGGCGTTTTCTTTCTTCTCGGCAATATTGTAGTTATACTCGTTGTTTTTGCCCATACTCCAAGCATAGTAGCAGCCGCCGTCGTTCATGTCCAGCATGTAATCACGGGCAATGTTATATTCCATGATGTTATAGTCGCTGCTCTGATAGGGAATTGCTGCACGGCCGTTATCGGCACCAGTGTTAAATTGGTCTGTAATTTCCTCTCCCAAAGCCAGCAATTCGTCTTCCCGGATGCCATACTGAGACAGGTTGCCATAGGTATCCACATAAGCGCGGCCGTTAAATCCGGTAACGCCCACACGGTTTGTATAGTTGGGGTTCATACTATCGGCATCTGCGCCGGTAATCATAATTGCTGTATAGGGGGTACGCTCAATCAGGTTAAACTTGCCATCGGTATAGCTTGCGCCATAGATGGTAATGGCAGAAGAATGCTGATAGGGTGCCAGGCCCAAATCGTGGATATGGTTGGCCAGAACCACGTTTTGGGTGTTAATATTCCGGGTTTTGCCAGAACCAGGGCCATAGCCATACAGCTGTACGCCGCCGCAGCCGAGGTTGCCCAGTTCGTTGCGGACAATGCGGTTATACTTTGCATAGTGGTCCAGTGCAATAGCGTATGCGCCAGTATACAGTACGCGGGAATCAATCACGGCGCAGTTTTCCACACCCTGCATAAAGATAGCAGCGTTGGGGTTCTCAGCATTTCTCACGGTCAAATCCGGGTCGGTCTTGCTGTCGCTCCACTCGTTCTCGGGCAGGCGGTCAGCATAAGCAAAGGTCAGGTTGCGGAATTCTACATATTCCACCTGGTTTTCCCAGTTGTCCTCTTCCTCATCGCCCTGCAGACGAATCAGCTCATAAATGTTGGGAGCAATTGCCTTTTCCAAGTCGGCAGTGTCCTTGGGCCACCAATAAACCTTGCCGTTTTCGGAATCCACGCACCACTCGCCAGCCTCGTCAATAAATTTCGGGGCATTCATCAGGTTGTATTTGCCATTATTCTGGAACAGGGGGCCGCCAACGCCATTGGGCTCGATGGACGGGTTGAAGGATTCCAGATAGGCGGTGTTGTTTTCTGCATCAATATTGGTCACAACAGGCAGGCTGTTCCACCACACCACAGGCAGCAGATACAATTCCACGTCGCCGTTGGAGGGCAGGTCGTCCAAATGGCCGGGCTGGAATTTGGTCAGCATACCCTTGGGGTCTTTTGCATATAGAGGGCTCTCAGGCATTTCGGGGAAGGTCTGCCAAGTATCCCAGTTGTTGGAATTGAACAGGCGGGCTACCTGCTGACGCTCGCCGTCCACATACAAATCATGGAAACGCCAGCCCTTTTCCACGTCGGCTACATAAACATTGCCCTTGGCTTCTTCGGGCAGGCCGGCGGGATAGTTGTCGGTGAGCTTCGTAAATCCGGTAATTTTCTTACCGCTGTGAATCATAGCCTCTTCGCCGGGATAGGAAGCATAGACAATGGGCTTGCCGGCTTCACCGGAATCCTCGGGCGTAAAGGTAATGGTCTCGTCAATATAATACTCGCCGCCGCGCAGATAAACGGTCACACCGCCTTCGGGCAGGGTATCCAGAGCGCGGATGGTATCGCGGGCCTTTTCCACGGTAGCAAAGGGGCGGGTAACGGAGCCGTCACCGGTTTCGTCGCTGCCGTTAAGTGCCACATAATAGAAGGTCTTGCAGGGCTGATTCACAATCACACGGGTTTCAGCCTGTGCCTTATCCTTAGCAGTTGCAGTAATCACAGCCTCGCCAGCCTTTTTGGCGGTTACAACACCATACTCATCCACCACAGCCACAGACTCATCGCTGGAAGCATAGGTAGTGCCGGCTTTTTTGTCGCTAATGTTCTCATACAGCGGAGAAATGGTGGTGGAATCGCCTACAGACAGACGCACTTCTTCCCGATTCATCTCAAAGGGAACGGGGTCCGGCTCGGGAACTTCGGAAACATCTGCATCGCGGGTTTCCAGATTGTCAATGTATACTGTATCGCCCCAGCCGGTAAAGGTAATACCGCCGCTGAGAATCGGAACAGAGGTGTCCTCATCATAAACATTGATAATCAGTTTTTCATCCATCCAAACGCCAATAGCATTGTCAGCCAGCACGATTTTATAATGATGCCAGCCATCGCTACGGGGCTCTGAGAGCTGAGCGGTACGGATAGCCATATCGCCGCCGGTATCGGAAATACGCTTGGTAACAGAAACGGTTTCCTTTCCAAAGGTTATCATATAGCCGCTGTTTCCAACAACTGTGGAACGCAGACGAATGGCCGGGTCTGCATTGTTCTCGGATTTCATATCGAAAGAAACCGCAAAATTATCAAACATGGCCGGATAGTACTTGGCGTAGGCCATGCCGGCCAGCCCGCTTCCATTATTAGCCAGCTTCCAAACCTTGCCATAAGCCTCATCGCCGGAATCAACCACTTCAGAAATCTGAGTGCCGGTGTAATTAGCCAAATCGCCGGTAATATTTTCAAAATCATCCAGGGCATTTTCTTCTTCAAAATTCAAAGAAAGATGTCCCATAGGTTCTGCCAGATTGGTGACAGAAATATTGTCAAAATAAGCGTCCACGCCCTGGGCGTCCAGCCGGATGCCGCCAGCGCCGAAACGTTTGTCTTCATCGGTATAATCCAGTGCGTCAACCTTTGTCAGCTCCCCGCCCTTTTCGCCGACATAAGTCTCAATGGTGTAATCCTTCACCACGATTTTCTGGGTATACCATTTTTTCAACTCAATTTCCGGGAAGTCCTCACCCTTTACAGCCTGTGTGCGGACATAGTTTGTCTGATTGATAAAAGTACCAAACTGATAGGTGCCTGCAGGATGGGGGTCTCCGGGCTGGCCGGTACCTTCACCAAACTCATTTACCCGATAAAACAGGTTATAGGCATTCTTTTCGCTGCCGTCCATTCTAAAATAGCAGCCGATGCCGTCAAACTGGCCGATATCCCAGCTGTTGGTACGGTCACCTTCCACCTTTTCGTTAATCTGGAAGTCAAACTGGAACTCATAGTCTGTCCAATTAGCCCCCAGCTGCGCGGTTGCTCTGGGGAATGCGGTTCCCGTAGCGTGGAGGACATGGTTGTCTGTCCCTTCTTCCGCAGCCAGTTCAAACCCATCATACATGGTAAACGGGTTTTCCCCATTTTCCAAATTGGCGCTAAACAGCAGATTCTCATCTACACCTGCAGCCAAAGTATCCTGTCCCAAAACAGGCAGTGCACTTTGAACGATAATAGCCGCTGCTAATAGTCCGCTCAGGAACAGTTTTGCCCGATGCTTCATAAAAACACACTCCTTCTTTCCAAAAACTTTTAAAAAATCCCTGTCATACCTTTTGCAGACAGGATTCCTTTGTGCTAACCATATCACACATTTTCCGTTTTTTATACTGTAATTTTATCACCAACCACTGCAAAATCGTCATTTTCTCCTTTTTTGCACAAAAATACATATCCAAAAACTTCCAAAGGCTTCAAAATAAGGTTATAAAATCGTCAAGAAGGCAATCCATTTCAAAACAGCCGTTATTTAAATAAAGTAGTTAATACAATCACTTAGGTCAGTTTACAAGGAACTACACGCAGACCGTGAAACGGGCTGCTGACAAC
>DYBQ01000005.1:0-13358 GCA_019418545.1 Clostridiales bacterium
GGTTAGAAATCGCTATAAACTTTAAAAATAAATATAAATGGTTTACCAGTTGTGGGGCGAGCAATGTGATAATTTTTTTCTTCTTTAGAACAATTGGTATTTAGATAAAGTAGGCGTATTTTGCACAAAAAAATAAATGTAATTATGTAAAAAAACAACTGTACATTAGCAACTTTCTGCGGAATTTTCAAATTGCTTCTATGGTTATCCCAATTTATAGTAAAACAGTGTGGTTTTTAAGTTGAGCAGAGAAATATGCGTGTGGTATCATGAAATCAATAGAAAAACCAATTTGAGCTTTTGCAGACACAACTGATATGACTTAAAAATATGAATGCGGAAAGGAGAAGTCCATATGAACAGCAGAGAAATTGTAAAACGAGCTATCCATTTTCAAGACCCGCCCAGAATCCCATATAATTTTGATTCAAACCGTACTCCCATTGATGGAATTTCCTATGGCGAGGATATGATGTGGGTATTTGCTTCCTCCAAAGAAATGGCTGGCGATGCCGATGAGTGGGGAGTTGTTTACCAAGCGATGGGAGAAAGCTTTGGTGAACCTAAAGTATTTCCGTTGGAAGGAGCCGAAAGCCTGGAGGGGTATTCCTTCCCTGACTATTCTGAAGACTGGCGGTATGATGAAATGCGCCGGCAGATTGAAGAGAATGGGGGAGAAAAATATGTGCTGGGCATGCTTCCTACCGGGCTGTTTCAGCGAATGATTGATTTATTTGGTTTTGTAGATTTTATGACCAATGTGGCGGCAGAGCCGGATTTGATTCGGGAAACCTGCTCCAAACTGTGTGATATTGCCATTATATCCGCAAGAAAAATGGCCGAGTGCGGCATAGACGGTATAATCACCATTGATGATACCGCGCTTCAATACAGCCTGATGATAAGTATGGATTCCTTCCGGGAAATTTTTGTGCCGGAATTTAAACGGCTATATGCCGAGTGCCATAAAATGGGCTTGGATTGTTTTATTCACTCCTGCGGATATACCCTCGACATTATTGAGGAGCTGATTCAGGCCGGATGCGATGCAGTCAATCTGGACCAGCAGGACAATATGGGAATCCAGGAGCTGTCAAAAAGATATCGAGGCAGAGTTTGCTTCTATTGCCCGATAGACATCCAGAGGACACTGGATATGGGGAAAGAGGATATTGAAAAGAGGGTTATAGAAATGGTTCAGGCCTTTGCAACCCCTCATGGAGGTTTTATAGCCAAAACATATCCTCAGCCCAAAGCCGTTGGAATGAGCAATGAGTATTTGAAAATGATGACGGATGCTTTTAAGGCATGTGATTACCGTGAAATCGTAAAAGAGTAAGGTCTGTTATGATTTTTAAAGAAAATTGTTAGAAACCGAAAGTTTCACAACTTGCAGAAAAATTATTTCATTAAATACGCCACAGTAATTTTGGAGTTTTGGATATAACAAAACCGCATGAAATAACCGTAAATGGATATTTCATGCGGTTTTTTGTTTGGAAAACACCGGCAGAAAGAAAACCGCTGTCAACGCGGGTATAAAACCATAAACAAAATAAAAAAACCTCGAACGCGACTTGCGCGTCGAGGTTCTCGACTGGAGCAGAAGACGGGAATCGAACCCGCATTCTTAGCTTGGGAAGCTAATGTTCTACCACTGAACTACTTCTGCAAAACTGCTTGACTAGTATAGCACATTTTTTACAAAATAGCAAGAGTTAAATTTAAAAAGAATATCAAAACCAAACACAAGACAACCTTTACAGAAAAAGTAAGCCTCGGTATAATATTGACAAATGCAGAGGAATCCTTTAAAACAAGGTATATTTTCATGACGAAACGGTAACGATGCAGTTACGTGGATATTCATAAGGTTTTTGAAAAGGAGCTGGATACTATGAAAGAAAAAAGAAAGAGAATCCTGCTGTTGTGCGCTGGTGGAACCATCGCCTGCCGTCCGGGACAGGATGGCCTTTGCCCGGCATTGGACAGCCATGCTTTGCTGAGCCATTTGGAAAGTATGACCCCTACCTATGATATCCATCCTATGGATTTGTTCTCTCTGGATTCCTCCAACATTCAACCGGAACATTGGCAAACGGCAGCCCGGTGTATTTATCAGGAGCTTTCTTCCCATCCGTGGGATGGGATTGTGCTGACTCACGGTACCGATACCATGGGGTATACTGCGGCCATGCTTTCCTATATGCTCGAAAATCCCCCAGTTCCCATTGTACTCACCGGAAGCCAGCTGCCTTTGGAGCATGCCTTGACAGATGGGTATGAAAATCTACGCTGTGCATTTGCCATGGCAGCCAGCGGTGTTCCGGGAGTTTTTGTGGCCTTCCAGCACCGGATTATTTTGGGAACAAGAGCAGTGAAAACCCGTTCCTCCCGGTTTGACGCTTTTGAAAGTGTAAACCTTCCTCCCGTTGGCACGGTTTCTGCTGCGGGGCTGCGGCTGGAGCATCATCTAATTCCTGCCATTCAGGGAGAGTTCGCGCTGCGGGATAAGTGTAATGACCGGGTATTTTTGATAAAATTAACCCCCGGTATCCGGCCGGAAGTTTTTCGGTGGCTGGCAAAAGCCGGATATCGGGGACTGGTGATTGAAACGTTTGGCGCAGGCGGAATGGCCTTTTTGCGCCGGAATCTGGTGGAATGTCTGGGCGAAATTACGGCACAGGGCATCCCGGTTGCGGCAGTGTCTCAATGCCTTTATGACGGAAGTGACCTGTCCATTTATGAAAGCGGGCGTATGGCCCTGCAAAACGGAATTTGGGGTGCCAGAGATATGACCACCGAAGCCGCTGTTACCAAAATGATGTGGTGTTTAGGGCAGGAAACCGATGATTTGCACCAGCTGTTTTTTACGCCGCGTTTTGGAGAAATTGCCGGAGAGCGGAGTTATTCTGCAGGCTGAACCAGATGCACCAATACGTCCACCATGGTTTCCATTTGAGGGACGCTGGCAAATTCAAACCGTCCATGGCAGTTGGCGCCGCCGGTGGAAAGGTTGGGGCAGGGAAGGCCCATAAACGACAGCCGAGAGCCATCGGTGCCGCCGCGGATGGGGGTAGAGTAGGGCTCAACACCGCAGGCACGGAAAGCATTTTGTGCCCGGTGGAGGATTTCCATTTGGTTTTCCAGCACTTCCCGCATATTATAATAGGTGTCCGACAGGAGCAGGCTGACCGTGTTGTCTCCATATACACCGTTGAGGTATTGGGCGATTTTTTCTGCTCTTGCTTTCTTTTCCTCAAATTTTGTCCGGTCATGGTCCCGGATGATATAGTGCATACGGGCAGATTCTTCGCTTCCGTCCATTCCTTCCAAATGGTAAAACCCTTCATAATCCTGGGTGTACATGGGGTTTTCCCAAACAGGGAGCATCCGATGGAATTCCATTCCCACCAAAAGGGCGTTAATCATTTTTCCCTTAGCAGAACCGGGATGGATGCTGCGGCCCTGAATGGAAACCTTTAAGTCGGCAGCATTAAAGCTCTCATAATTGATGTCACCAATTTCACCGCCATCTACGGTGTAGGCAAAATCTGCCCCAAAACCGGCAACATCAAATCCGTCAGCGCCGCATCCCACTTCTTCGTCCGGGGTGAAGGCAATGCATACCTTTCCATGGGGAATGTCTTCGTGCAAAAGGCGGTCTGCCGCAGTCATAATTTCGGCCACGCCGGCCTTATCGTCTGCGCCCAACAGGGTGGTACCATCGGTAACGACCAGCTCCTGTCCCTTATATTTTTCCAGCGTGGGGAAATCGGCGGCCTTCATGACAACGTCCTTTTCTTCGTTAAGAACAATGTCCCCACCTTCATACAGCACCACCCGGGGATGAATATTGGCGCCACAAGCAGCCGGTGCTGTATCCAAATGGGCAATCAGGCCAATAACAGGCTCTTTTTCACAGCCGCTGGAAGCCGGGATTTCCCCATAGACATATCCGTTTTGGCTGCGAACGGAAGAGACGCCCATGGCTTTCAGTTCATTTTCCAGTACTTGGGCAAACACCAGCTGACCCGGTGTGGTGGGATGTGTATCGCTTTCCTCGCAAGAGGTGGTGTCATACTGTACATAGCGCAAAAATCTTTCCAATACAGGGCTCATGTTAAAATACTTCCTTTCCAAAATGATATTGGCATGTGCGTCAGCGGCGTTTTATAATTTCGGTCAGCAATGCATGGGCGGCTTCATCTTTACTCATCAGGGGAAGAGCCAGCTCTTCTTCTTGGGTAATCAAGGTCAGAAGATTGGTGTCCACTGCAAAACCAGCGCCTGCTTCCTTTACATTATTGGCTGCAATCATGTCAAGATTCTTTTTCAGCAGCTTTTTTCGGGAGTTTTCCAGCATATCCCGGGTTTCCATGGAGAATCCGCACAAAAATTGGCCAGGCTGGCGGTGCTCTCCAAGATAGGCCAGAATATCTTTTGTCCGAACCAGAGGGATGCTCATATCCCCGTCCTTTTTTTTCAGCTTATCATCAGCCACTTGAGCGGGGGTGTAATCAGCAACGGCGGCAGATTTGATGATAATGTCCTGGTCCGCTGCACGGCTGGTCACTTCCTGGAACATATCCTCTGCAGAAACAATATCCACCACTTCCATAAACCGTGGTTTTTCCAAAGCAGTGGGTCCGGTGACCAATGTGACCTGTGCACCTCGCCGGGCGGCAGCCTTTGCAATGGCATAGCCCATTTTGCCGGAGGAACGATTAGAGAGATACCGTACCGGGTCCAGGGCTTCCCGAGTAGGGCCGGCTGTTACCAATACCCGCAGCCCCAGCATATCCTTTTCACAGGCACAGGCCTGCAGCAGCCAGTCCAGCAAAACTTCCGGTTCTGGAAGCTTTCCTTTTCCGGTATCCCCGCAGGCCAGATATCCACTGGCAGGTTCCACAATCTTCCAGCCATATTTTTTTAGCAAAGCCAAATTGTCCTGCGTTACAGGGTTTTCATACATACGGGTGTTCATGGCTGGGGAAATAAGCTTGGGGCAGTTACAGGCCAGCACAGTCGTTGTTAGCATATCGTCAGCAATTCCATGAGCTAATTTGGCGATTACATTGGCAGTAGCAGGCGCTACCATGACCACATTGGCCCGTTTGGCAAGGGAAACATGCTCCACATCAAATTGGAAACACCGGTCAAAGGTATCCACCGGCGCTTTGTTTCCTGTTAAAGTTTCAAACACCATGGGAGAGATGAATTTGGTGGCATTTTCGGTCATCAACACATGGACATCGGCGTGCTGCTTGACCAGCATGGAAGCCAGTGAAGCAGCTTTATAGGCGGCAATGCTGCTGGAAACGCCCAGCAGAATGGTTTTTCCTTTCAGCATAACAGCTCCTCCTTACAGTTTTTTTCTTTAGTAAGTATACCATTTTTTGTGTATGGATACAATCTTGAGGGATTTTTGGAATAGAAGCAAAGAATGAATAAAAACTACGGAGAAACTTATTCTAATTTGTACGTACAACCTGTTTGCAATTTTGCTTCTTATGTGGTATGATGGGTTTGTATCAATTCGTTATGCTTTTTTATCGTGGTAAACCGGATTGTCTGCTGATTTATCATGGTAGTAAGTTACAAAAACAGGAGGTCAGAAAATGAACAGCAGTGAAAAGAAGCAGCTGAAAATCGCTGCCTGTAAGGTGCGCATGGGCGTTATCGAGGGCGTTTTTCATGCAAAATCGGGCCATCCGGGCGGCTCTCTCTCCGCATCGGATTTGTATACCTATCTGTATTTTAAAGAGATGAATATTGACCCCAAGGAGCCGAAGGCTCCCGGCCGTGACCGTTTTGTGCTTTCCAAAGGCCACTGTGCACCCGGTTTATATGCAGCCTTGGCATTGCGCGGCTATTTCCCCATGGAAGAACTGAAATCCCTGCGTCATATTGGTGCTATGCTGCAGGGCCATCCTGACATGAAGGGTACTCCCGGTGTAGACATGAGCTCCGGCTCTTTGGGCCAGGGAATCTCTGCTGCATGCGGAATGGCTATGGCAGGCAAGCTGGACGGCAGCGACTATCGGGTATATACGCTGCTGGGTGACGGTGAAATTGAAGAAGGCCAGGTGTGGGAGGCTGCTATGTTTGCCGGCCACAAGAAGCTGGATAACCTGTGCGTGATTGTGGACTATAATGGCCTGCAGATTGATGGACCTGTCAGCGAAGTAGCCGGTCCCGAGCCCATTGATAAGAAATTTGAGGCTTTCGGTTTTGATGTAGTGACCATTAACGGTCATTGCTTTGATGAGATAGAGGAAGCCTTTGCACATGCCAGAAGCGTAAAGGGCAAGCCTTGCGCCATTATTGCAAAGACCACCAAAGGCAAGGGCGTTTCCTTCATGGAAAATCAAGTGGGCTGGCATGGTACCGCCCCCAATGCGGAGCAGTATGAAATCGCCATGAACGAGCTGAAGCAGACGCTGGCAGAATTGGAGGCTGAATAAAATGGCAGAGATGGTGAAAAAGGCAACAAGAGAAAGTTTTGGCGAAGCGCTGGTCATGCTGGCCAACGAGAACCCCAATGTAGTGGTTCTGGACGCTGATTTGGCTGCTGCTACCAAAACCGGTACTTTTAAGAAGGCATATCCCGACCGTTTTATTGATTGCGGTATTGCTGAGTGCAACATGGTGGGCATTGCTGCCGGTTTGGCAACTTGCGGAAAGATTCCTTTTGCCGCTTCTTTTGCAATGTTTTCCGCAGGCCGTGCATTTGAGCAGGTCCGCAACTCCGTTGGCTATCCTCACCTGAATGTGAAGATTGCCGGTTCCCATGCCGGTATCTCTACAGGTGAAGATGGCGCTACCCATCAGTGCTGTGAAGATATTGCCCTGATGCGCACCATTCCCGGTATGGTAGTTCTGAATCCCAGCGACCACTATGAAATGATTGCCGCCGTTAAGGCTGCTGCCGAGCACTATGGCCCGGTATATATCCGTTTGGGCCGTCTGGCTGTGGAAAGCATCAATAACAATGATGATTACAAGTTTGAGATTGGCAAGGGTATCACGCTGCGGGATGGCAAGGACATTACCATTGTGGCTACCGGCCTGATGGTAGGCGAAGCTGTAAAAGCTGCAAAAGCATTGGAAGAAGCCGGTATTGATGCTCGGGTTATCAATATCCACACCATTAAGCCTATCGACCGTGAGCTGATTGTGAAAGCCGCAAAGGAAACCGGCCGGATTGTTACAGTGGAAGAACACAACATTATCGGCGGTTTGGGCGAGGCTGTCAGCGCTGTTGTGTGTGAGGAGTGCCCCGTACCGGTTACCCGGATTGGTGTGAATGATGTGTTTGGCCATTCCGGCCCAGCTGTTGCATTGCTGAAGGAATTCGGCCTGTGCGCAGAGCATATTGAAGAAGTTGTGAAAGATGTTTTGAAAAAAGCATAAAGACTGTTATAGCAAAAGCCCCTGCCAGATAAAACGGCAGGGGCTTTTTGATTTGTTTTAATAGAAAGTGTTATGATTTATCATCCGAACTGTGGCTGTGAATATCAATCTCAGTTGTATCAGCCTTGGGGTCAACACTGCTTTGAGAAGAAGACATATCATAGCCGTCCTGATAAACATCATCAAAGAGGCTTTCCGATTTTTTCGGCTTCTGCTTGGGACGGATAAACTGTAAGTAAACCACTGCGCCAAGTCCTGCAATTCCCACTACTATCAGCGCGATTCCCAGAATGAGCAAAAAAGCGCTTCCGCTGTTGCCGCTGGAAGAAGCAGTGGATTCCAACTGAGAAGAAGATTCCTCTGAAGAAGATTCTTCTTCGCTTTCGCCGCCAATAGGAAGGCTGCTGATAACCGAACCATCATTCACCAATTCGCCGTTGTCTTCATCACTAAAATCCGGGCCGCTGACAACGGTGGTAGTGGAAGAGGAGCTGGTGGTCATGCCACCTCCCTGATTCCCATTGTTTGAAGATGTGTTATTGGAAGTACTGGTATCTGGTTTAGAAGAATTATTATTGGAAGACCCTGATGAAGAAGACCCTGATGAAGAAGACCCCGATGAAGAAGACCCCGATGAAGGAGACTCTGACGAAGAAGACTCTGACGAAGAAGACTCTGATGAAGGAGACTCTGACGAAGAAGACCCTGATGAAGGAGACTCTGATGAAGATGGTGTCGGTGTCTCTACAGGGGCGGGTGACGCAGTAGGTTCAACAGCAGACTGCTCCTCGTCTTTGGTAACAGTACCGGTATAAGTTTGAGGGGTATTGTCCATCTCATATCCTAAAACCGTTATACAACAAATCGAAACAATCAGGACCATCGCGGCAGAAGCTGCCAGCAAACGAAAAATACCTCGTTTCTGCATTTGGTAAACTACCTCCTACACAAAATTACTAATAGTATCATCATACACGAAAATGCGGCGGATTACAACCAGAAAAACGATAAAGGCGATATTTTGCGGTAAAAATTGGAAATGTGTCTCGTTGACATCCTGAAAAAAATCAGGTATCCTGTAAAAAGCAGCTAAAAATACCGAAAGATAAAGGAGGAAATTGCTGTGAATTTTACGATACGTTCTGGTGGCAAAGAGGATTTTACAGAAGTATTTGCCCTAATGGAAAAGGCATTCCCCAAAACAGAACACCGGAGCCAAGAAGGACAGCACAAACTTTTTCAAAATCCCGCTTATAGTTACCGGATTTTACAGGATGAAGCAGGAAAATTTTTGGGTTTTTTAGCAGTTTGGAATTTCCATGCATTTCGGTTTGCCGAACATTTTGCTGTAAACGAGAACGCCAGAGGCCATGGAATTGGCGGTCAGGCATTGCAAATGTGGATGAAAGAAGAGGATACCCCTGTGGTGCTGGAAGTAGAGCTTCCTGAAACGGAAATAGCCCGGCGCAGAATCGGGTTTTATCAGCGGCTGGGGTTTGTCCTGAACGAATTTCCTTATAGGCAGCCTTCCATGCAGGAAGGGCAGCCGTCTATCCCGCTGAAAATTATGAGTTGGCCCAAGGCTCTTTCACAGGAAGTGTTTGCTCCATGGCAGCAACAGATTTATCATGAAGTTTATGGCCAAAAATAAATGGCAGAAGGCTTGCAGGAAAATTTGAGAAAAGGTATCATTAGAGTATAGAAAGCCAGCGGTTCGCAGCAGCGGACCTTGAAGGGAAAAGAAGAAAGGACAGGTTTTGGTTATGGAGCAATTGCGGCAGAAAAAAGGGTTTATTATTGATATGGATGGAGTTATCTATCATGGCAATAAACTGCTCCCCGGCGTAAAAGAGTTTGTAGACTGGCTGTATCGGGAAGAAAAGCAGTTTCTATTCCTCACCAACTCCAGCCGGCATACACCGCGGGAGCTTCAGAAAAAGCTGGCATGGATGGGACTAGATGTAGACGAAAGCCACTTCTATACCAGTGCTTTGGCAACAGCCAGCTTTATTGCTTCTCAATATCCCGAAGCCACCGCTTATGCAGTGGGTGAGCACGGGCTGCTCAATGCGCTGTACGATGCAGGTATTACGGTTAATGAAATCGACCCGGATTATGTGATTATCGGGGAAGCGGATAATTATAACTATGACAGCATTGTCAAGTCCGTGCGGTTTATTAATAGGGGAGCAAAACTCATTGGCACCAATACAGACTTAACCGGCCCCATGGAAGACGGGATTGTCCCTGCTTGCCGGGCGCTGGTGGCGCCCATCGAGCTGGCTACCGGGAAAAATGCCTATTTTGTCGGAAAGCCCAATCCGCTGATGATGCGTACCGGTTTAAAGCTTTTAGGGGTACATTCCGAAGAGACCGCAATTATTGGAGACCGGATGGATACCGATATTGTAGCGGGCATTGAAACCGGTTTGGATACGGCGCTGGTCCTTTCGGGTGTGACAACCCGGGAGATGATAGGGGATTTCCCCTATCGGCCCAGACTGGTTTTGTCCGGTGTGGGAGAAATCGCCGGGGTATAAAAAAGATTATGCACCATATGTAGGAAAAAGCACTTTCTAAAATAGAAAGTGCTTTTGTATTTGTGCGGTGATATTTTATTTACGAATAGGGTTCGGCTTTGAAAAGTCAAATACCCGGCAGAAAATGGCTCCGACAACTACCGTGATAATCAACTCCGGCAGCATGTAGGAAATATTGTAATAGAAAGAATACAGAATTCCGGCCCAGTTGATTCCGGTTTCGCTTAAAATAGTATCCCACACAAAAATGCCGGAAGCAAAGTGGCACAGGAAACGAAGAGCAATGGCAATAGAAGTGCCGCTGACAAAGGCGATGGAAGGATTTTTTATGGTTTTACGAAACATTCCTGCAAATCCCAGTACGCCAAAAGCCAGCAAATAGTCTAACAGGACAGAAAGTATAACTGTAGCCAGAGATACTCCGCGAAGCACATTCATTCCGATGAGCAGCTGGAGAATGCCATAGGTTACACCTGTCACCAATCCCCATTTTACGCCATAGCGGAAGCTGATGATACAAATGGGCAGCATACTGCAAAGGGTAATTGCGCCGCCTTGTGCCCAAGGGCCAGGAAACTGAATCATACTTAATACAGTGGCAACTGCAAGCATCAGTGCGGTTTCGGTAAGTTTTCGAGTATTGTTTTTCATAATCAATATCCCTTCTGTTTTATAATAAAATAAACTAGGCACAAACAAGTCCGTAAAAAAGCTGCCGAAAACCCAAACGAGTTTAGCGGCAGCTTTTTAGACGACATCATACCTGTTTCCCTACGTCGGCATTATCCGAATCAGGTTATGGGTTGGATAGTATCCTCTCAGCCGTATCACAGCACCCCGTTGTAAAACATATCTACTGTAATGCAATTTTCAAAATTTGTCAAGTTGGAATACAGGTGCATTGACTTCCCATAACAGTGGATTATAATGGGGAAAGAAAGGAGGAGTTTTCCATGTTTGGAGTACTCATTGAAAAAGGTCCCAGCGACTGGCAGATTTTTCAGCAGGAGAATGGACAGGCAGAAATAGAAGTGTGCGGGACATATATCATCCCACCGGGAGTAGAAATGACAAACCCGGTTGTCTATTTGCGTATTGTGCAGGAAGACAGCGGGAGGGAGGTTTTGGCCTGGCAGCCTGCGAAAATACTGGATAATCAGCAATGGAAATTGGCTTTGACTATACCGGCTGGAGGATTGTATCGGCTAGAAAGCTGTTTGGCTGACAGTACGAACGAAGTGCTGGAATGGGCAACCCGGGGAGATATGCGGTATCATTTGGGTGTAGGTGATTTATATGTAATTGCCGGGCAAAGCAATTCGGCAGGATATGGCAAGGACACCTTTTATGACCCGCCGGAGCTGGGGGTTCATTTGTGCCGCAACAGTATGCGCTGGGACTTGGCAGTACATCCCATGAATGATTCGACAGACATTGCTCATCCCACCAACTTGGAAGGCGCTAATCCCGGGGCTTCCCCATGGTTAAGCTTTGCAAAAACCATCCATCGGGAAACCGCTCTGCCGGTAGGCTTGATTCAGGCCTCTTTGGGAGCTTCTCCGCTTTCCCGCTGGAATCCCCATCAGGAGGGCGACCTATATCAATCTATGATGGAGACAATTCAAAAATTGGGTGGTCAAATCAAAGGTGTACTGTGGTATCAGGGATGCTCCGATACCGGTGAAGAAGAATCTAAAACCTATGTAGAGAGATTTTGCGAGATGGTAGGGGCATTTCGTGAGGAGCTGGGAAAAGATATCCCCTGGCTGACGGTACAGTTAAATCGTCAACTAAAAATCCCCGGACAGATACCGGCTGATGATGGCTGGGGACGGATACGGGAAGCACAGCGGCAGGCAGCTCGAAAGCTCTCTAATGTGTGGGTAATTCCGGCTCGGGATTGCAGCTTGTGCGATGCAATTCACAATACGGCTGCCGCCAATGTCATGCTGGGAGAGCGGGTTGCTCGTGTGGCTTTGAAAGTTTTGTACCAGAAACCCGGATGGGAATTGCCTCCCGATTTGGCTTCTGCCCAAAGAAAAGAAGATGGGATAGAATTAACATTTTCTCACGTTGCAGCCCGTCTGCTGGCTTTTGATTCTCCAGAGACCATTTGCAGAGGTTTTACCCTGTGGGATGAACATCGGAATGAGATTCCAATTTTACGGGCAGAAATAAATGGAAACCATGTGCGCCTGTTTTTACAGGAAGCGCCTCAAGGGAGAATGTTTGTATCTGCTGGATGGCAAATGGACCCACCAGCTTCCCTTCCGGTTGATGCGTCTACCAGACAGCCAATGCTTTCTTTTTACAATGTAGAGGTTTAGATATGTGAAGATGAATGCCCTGTAATTGAAAATTTTATTTTCTTAATACTGAAATTATATATAAATGATTTCATAAGTTAAAATCTCCCGAATTTAAATTCCGACCATCAGCTAAAAAAATTATCTGCAATTTAAAAACATATCAGCACAGATTTCCTAATAAATCCGGGGTGTTTCCAGCAAATATGAGAACGCTTTTTCCTTTGATTGTGGAACATATTATTTTTGTGATTTTGGATGCGTGAAAAAAGGATTTAAAATTCTTCAAAATACGCTTATGACAAAAGTTTTTGTGATTTGATTTTGTTTATTATGGATGAAAATACCCGTCAAAATCCCCCAAAAGCGCAAAAAATCCAGTGTGGGCGCGGTTTTCGCGCCTTGACAGCTTTCCGCAGGAATGCTACAATCATACCATCATCCATGTCTGGTAAGGCAAAAGCACGGGATTTTCCGTGCTTTTGCCGTGAGTATATGCAAGCAAAGAACGTAAAGGAGTGTTTTTGTATGGCAGTAAAGAAGGCAGTCGCGCCCGTAAACGGACGCTCTTATCTCATCGTGAACAAGAAGAGCGGTAAGGCTCTTTCCGCTGAGTCCGGTGCTGATAATGGCGGTGTGGTTGAGCAGTTTTTCCTCACCCGTGAAGACAATCAGGTCTGGGTGGCAGAAGAAACCGGCAAGGGTACCTGGAAACTGGTATGCAAGGATTCTAACAAATGCCTTGACGTTATCAACGGCGGCGAGGTAGATGGCGCTTGGGTTCATCAATGGGAATATGTAGGCGGTGAAACCCAGCAATGGAAACTGGTTCCTGCTGAAGACGGTTACTTTAAAATCATTAACGCAAAGTCTGGAAAGTGTCTGGACGTTGTGGATTTGAGCCAAGATGATGGCGCTGCTATCCAAATTTGGGAAGATGTAAACGGAGACACCCAACAGTGGAAATTGGAAGCATGGCCGGCAGTAGAAGAGGAAAAGCCTGCCAAAAAGCCTGCCGCTAAGAGAAGCTGTGCCAAAAAGGCAGCTGCGGCAAAGGAAGAAAAGCCTGTGGAAGCTCCCAAAGCAGAAGCTGCTG
>DYBQ01000005.1:13458-41561 GCA_019418545.1 Clostridiales bacterium
GCAGCTGCGGCAAAGGAAGAAAAGCCTGTGGAAGCTCCCAAAGCAGAAGCTGCTGTAAAGGCAGAAGAGACAGTTAAGGCTGCTGCTCCCGCGAAGAAGCCTGCTGCAAAAAGAACTCCGGCAAAGAAGCCCGCTGCTAAAAAAACAGCGGCCAAAAAAGGCGAATAATTTTTTTAAAATACGGGTCTTTTATTTTGACCCGTATTTTTTTATTTCCAAATATAAAAAAGGCGTTACGAAAACAGAATCCCCACTGCCATTTTGAATGGAGTGGGGATTCTGTTTTGAAAGAAGCTAATTATGAAAAAGAAACTTTTTATAACTCGTCCAACTCTTCCTGGCTGACAATATGAACACCATTCTTTTCCAAAACATCAATGGCTTTTTCATTATCTTCCACCCGGAAAATCATGTAGGCCTGACCCTTTTTGCGGGTAATAAAAGCATAGGTATATTCAAGATTGATTTTATTTTCGCCCAGCAGCTGCACAATCTGATACAGGCTGCCAGCCTCGTCAGAAACCTCTACAGCCAGAACCGGTGTGATGGAGAAAATATATTCAGCTTCCTTTAATACACAGGCAGTTTTATAGGTGTCGTCCACAATCACACGCAGAATCCCGAAATCCGGTGTTTCTGCAATGGACAATGCCCGCATATCAATATTATGTTCCCGCAGAACTTTGGTAAAAGCGGCCAAACAGCCGGCTTTGTTTTCCAAAAATACAGAAATCTGTTTCACTGTCATTGGTATCCCATCCTTTCAGAAAAACATTACTTTATTAATACAGGTTACGCTTATCAATGACACGCACAGCCTTGCCTTCGCTTCTGGCAATGGTTTTGGGTGCTACCAATTGGACATCTGCAAAAATTCCCAGCATAGACTTCAAATCGTTTTCCAGTTCCACTTCTCTCTTGGAGATAGCAGAAACGGTATCGGAGAATATTTCCGGTGTCATCTCCACCTGAACCTCCAGCTTATCGCTGTTATTCTCACGGCTGACAATAATCTGATAGTTGGCAGCGTAACCACGGTTCATCAAAACGGTTTCAATCTGAGACGGGAAGACATTAACGCCCTTAACAATGAGCATATCATCGCTGCGGCCCATGGGTTTGGACATTTTTACATGAGTACGGCCACAGGCACATTTCTCATGAGTGAGCACACAAATATCCCGGGTGCGATAACGCAGCAGGGGGAAGGCTTCTTTGGTGATACAGGTAAACACCAGCTCACCCTTTTCCCCATCAGGCAGAACTTCGCCGGTTTTGGGGTCGATAATTTCTGCAATAAAATGGTCTTCGTTGATATGCATACCAGTTTGTGCGCTGCATTCAAAGGCAACGCCAGGGCCGGAAATTTCCGTAAGTCCATAGATGTCATAGGCTTTAATGCCGAGCTTTTCTTCAATATCCCGGCGCATTTCCTGGGTCCAAGCTTCGGCGCCAAAAATGCCGGCTTTCAAATGAATCTTATCACGCAGGCCGCGTTCATGAATAGATTCGGCAAGATATGCAGCATAGGATGGAGTGCAGCACAAAATCGTAGATTGCAAATCGCACATAAACTGGATTTGACGGTCTGTGTTGCCGGAGGACATAGGAAGGGTCAGGGCGCCGACTTTGTGGGAACCGCCGTTTAGGCCAGCGCCACCGGTAAAGAGCCCATAACCGTAGCTGACATGAATCACATCGCCCTTATTGCCGCCGGCAGCCATAATGGCACGGGCGCAGCAATCCTCCCACAAATCCAAGTCGTGCTGCGTATAAAAAGCAACAACCCGGCGGCCGGTGGTTCCGCTGGTTGACTGGATACGTACAGCATCCTCCATCGGTACTGCCAGTAAGCCGAAAGGATAGGCATCCCGCAAATCAGCCTTGGTAAGGAACGGCAGTTTGTGCAAATCGTCTACAGAGCGGATATCCTCAGGAGTCACACCCTTTTCCTTCATCAGATTCCGATAATATGGAACATGGTCATATACATGACGGACTTGTTTTACCAGGCGTTCATCCTGCCAGGCGCGGATTTGCTCCCGGGAGGCGCACTCAATTTCCTGCTGATAATAATTTTCCATTGGTATCCATTCCCCTCTGTGACATAGTTTTCCCGGACAGAAAATCACGGTTTGTCCGGTGAATTATTACAACAATGTACAGCTTCATTGTGCAGTATTATTGTAGCATTTTAGCAGGGTAATGTAAATAATTTTTCATAAAAAATGCCGCTATTCGGGTTTTTTTTCTAAAAACATGGAAAAATATACAGGAATATACAGAATAGATGGTTATGAGGAGCGTTTTTCCTTTTGCTGTTTCAGCTTTTGTGCCAAAGTTTTTCCGCGTTTTTTATCGGAATAGATAGTGCGCTCTGTCACAATGGTGTTTCCCCGCTCAAACATTTCGTTGAGCATGGAGAAATAGCTGCCCGGAGTTGCAATGGCGTTAACCCTCATAATATCCAATCCCGCAGGGCCGATGATGGTGTCAGCCAGCTTGACACAATTGGTGTTAATGGCAAAATACTTTCGGAATGGCCCGGACTGTACTTTGTAGATAGAAGCCCCGGTGG
The DNA here is from genome assembly GCA_019418545.1 of Clostridiales bacterium. Taxonomy (GTDB): domain Bacteria; phylum Bacillota; class Clostridia; order Oscillospirales; family Acutalibacteraceae; genus Heritagella_A. The sequence continues at coordinate 16,037 of DYBQ01000005.1, forward strand.
CCTTTACCAGTTCACTGGCAGCATCCGTACAATCGCCCTTTATGGGAAGGCCTTGGCGCTTTTTTTCAAAATCGCTTTGCCAGGGAATTAGAACGTTTTTCAGGTTTTGCAGCTGCCTTTCCACAATTTCCCGTTCTTTGGTGGAAATTTGCAGACCAAAGCCTACCAGGACTTTATTTTCAAAGGTAAGGCAGTGCCGCAAATAGGGTCCGGCAGGCGCCACGGCAACCGTACCATCGCTGACCATTCCAAAAAAACGATGGGCATAGTGGTCATAGCAGCCATATGAATAGACAGTATTATCCAGACGGATATCCACATGTCCCATGCGGCCAAAAGCTTCATCGGAAAGATGAATGAATACTTCGAGAGGGGGCTTTTCTTCCCGCTCGTTCTGAGTTTGACGGATAATCCCGCCTTCTTCCTCATGGGTGGCAAAATAGCGGTTAAAGTCGTCGATGAGACGGCTGGGAATAAAGGCAGTGATAAACATGGGAAGGGATATGCGTACTTTTCGCTTGATGCGGTCACCGACCTGATTGGATAGGAGCAGCCCCGATATAAAATCCAGCAGCAAAACAGCCGCATAAAGAATCAGATAGATTCCGGCAACTGTAAAGACCGTGTGGAGCCGCAGGGCAGGATTTATGATGAGAGAGATACCAAATGCTAAGGAAAGAACAGCGGCAAAGCTATTACGGAATTTTCCCTCTAAATTTTGGGCCCAGCATTGAACCGCAATCGTACCTCGGGCAATCCCACTAACAATGAACCATATCCCGAACACCAAAGCTGTAGGAATGGTAAAAACAGCAGGGAATATGGCAACCAGTATGGCAAGCAGCGCAAACCCGGCCACGGACAAAATAGCCGCCAGTTTTTTTTCTGCAGACAGCATCTGCAAAAATCTGGATATTCCGGCAATCCCAAGCCCTCCGGCTGCTGCTGCCTGTAAAAAGCGAAAAGCCAAATTTCCGTTTACAAGAGTTAGGATGCCAAAGGATAAAAACAGGACGGCCTGTATCAATTCCAGCCACGGAGTAGCACTGAAGAGGATTTTTTTCTTGAAGGGAAAAGAAGTTTTTTGAGAAAACATGGTGGAACTCCGCCTTTCATTATGGTGGGATTGTGTGGTGAGAATAAAACAAAGATAGGCAATATATATTTATAAATTAGCTTGGACGTTTTCCGGGAAAATGCGCATCATATTTTCGTACCAGTTCCCAGAATTCCCGGGAATGGTTGTGATATACAATATGGCATAACTCGTGAATCACAACCGAATCGATAAACACAGCAGGCTTTTCCGCTAAAAGAAAGGAAAAGTTCAAGCTGTTTTTCGCCGTACAGCTTCCCCAGCGCTTTTTTGCCTCCGTAATGCGGATTCCTGTGGGAGTTACTCCAATCAGTGCGGAAAAGTGAGAGACTCTGGGGATAACCAGCTCCAAAGTTTTCCGCTTTAGTTCCGATATTTCTTCGGGGGAATAGTCTTTTGGAGGAGAAACTTGCCTCAGTTTCTGCTGCTTTTCCAAAATCCACGTTTCTTTTTTTGCCAAAAATTTTTCAATGTCCTTTTTGGAAAGGCGCATCGGTGCCCGCACAACGAGAATTCCGCCTGGTTTTACACAAATTTCCAGTGTTTTCCAGCGGGAGCGTATCAGCTGATACTCCATGGCTCCTCCTTTGCAAAATAAATCGATTGATGTATAATAAAGCAGAAATATCCGGGATAAAACGTATCCACTTTTCATAGTATAGCACACTGTTTGAAAAGTACCAGCTTTTTGTTGTCCCAAATCAATTTATATGGAAGAAGTGACCTTGCAATGAACAACACCTATCAGGAACGTCTTTGCCGTGTACGTGAGAATATGAAAGAACAGGGGCTCACTCAAATCCTTGTCAGCGCCACAGAGTCCGTGTTTTATTTAACCGGGCTGTGGATTGTCCCCATGGAGCGGCAGTTGGCCCTATATCTCCATGAAGATGGCCGGTGTGTCCTTTTTGGCAATGATTTGTTTGGCGTAGAGCCTATGGAAGGCTGGCAGCTGCAAATCCATAATGATGCCGACGATGCAGTAGCGGACATTGCCAAAACGGTTTGCCCGGGCGTGTTGGGCATTGACAAGAACTGGCCCAGCCGATTCCTCATCAGCCTGATGGAAAAGCGGCAGGATGTCCGGCCGGTAGTGGGGTCTGCGCCTGTGGATGATGCCCGCAAGCAGAAGGACGCAGCAGAAGCCCAAGCTATGCGGGAAGCTTCTGCCGTTAATGATTTGGTGATGGCACAGACAATCCGGGAACTGCGGGAAGGCGTTACAGAATCGGAAATGGCCGCCCGTGTGGAAGCTCTTTTCCGAGAAAACGGGGCGGAGCGCTCTGACGAAGGCCAGCTGGTATGCTTTGGCCCTAACGGCGCCGACCCTCATCATGCACCGGAAAATACCGTACTGCGTCCAGGTGACAGTATTGTGCTGGACATTTTTACCCCCATTCGCCGGTACTGGTGCGACATGACCCGGACTGTGTTTTGGAAAGAAGTGAGCGAGGAACAGCGCCGGGTTTATGAGACTGTAAAAGCTGCCAATTTGGCTGCCGAAGCCAAGATTCGCCCCGGCGTTAAGATGTGTGAGATTGACAAAGCTGCCCGCCAGGTGATTGAAGAGGCCGGGTATGGGCCATACTTTACCCACCGATTGGGCCATGGCTGCGGGATTTCCTGCCACGAGCCGCCGGATAATAGCGCTGTCAGCCAGGTGATTGCACAGCCGGGAATGGTGTTTTCTGTGGAACCGGGCATTTATTTGCCGGGCAAGTTTGGCGTGCGGATTGAAGACTTGGTATTGGTCACAGAAACCGGCTGCGAGGTGCTCAACGGCTATACCAAGGACTTGCAGGTATTGGGATAACAGGGAGGAATCAATGTGAAAATCGGACTGGTACTGGAAGGCGGCGGAATGAGGGGGCTGTATACGGCTGGTGTACTGGATACCATGATGGCGCAAAAATGGCAGCCGGATTATGTAGTGGGCGTTTCTGCGGGAGCCTGCCATGCAGCTTCCTTTGTCAGCGGGCAGCGTGGAAGAGCCTATCGAACCAACATGGATTATCTGGGGGACAAACGCTATTTGAGTGTACGCAACTATTTGAAAACCGGTTCCCTTTTTGGTATGAAATTTATTTTTGAAACCATCCCGGACCATTTGGATATGTATGACTATGAGGCCATGTTGGCATCGCCCATGGAATATGAAGTGGGTGTTACCGATGTGGATACCGGCAAAGCGGTGTTCTATTCCAAAGAAGCGTTGTACCATGACTGTACCTTGCTGTCGGCCTCTTCTTCCATTCCGGTGTTTTCTCCCATTGTGGAATATCAGGGGAAGCGTTATCTGGATGGAGGTACGGCAGCCCCCATTCCGATAGAGCGGGCACTGGAAAAGGGATGTGATTTTATTGTAGCAGTGCTTACCCGGGACAGAGGGTATCAAAAATCCCCCGAAAGCTTCCACTCGGTCTACCGCCGTGTGCTGCATCGCTATCCTGCCATGATACAGGCACTGGATACCCGTCACGAAGTATATGCCAAATCAAGAGAATTGCTGTTCCGTTTGGAAAAAGAGGGGAAAGCGGTAGTGATTGCGCCCGAGACGCCAATTATGCTGAGCCGTTTTGAAAAAGACAGGGAAAAGCTGGACGCTTTATACCGTCAGGGACAGCAGGAATGCCAAAAGCTGTGGGACGAAGGAAAGATGCCTACCAGTGCTGGGGAGGAATCCTGATGAAAATGCAGCTATGGCGGCAGGATACCCTTGCCCATGAATCTTTGATTGTAGGGATAATGCTGGCCCTATCCGGCGGCTTTTTGGACACCTATACTTATACGCTGCGGGGCGGTGTGTTTGCCAATGCACAAACGGGAAATCTGGTGCTGATGGCAGTCAGGCTGGCAGATTTCGATTTCTTGTCCGCTTTGTACTACTTTATCCCCGTAATGGCCTTTTTTGTTGGGGTGCTTCTAACGGAAGTGATTAAACGCCGGTTCACGGAGCGGGAGTGGATACAGTGGCAGCATATAGCCTTGCTGGTGGAGTTCCTTTTGCTGTTGATTATCGGTTTTCTGCCGCTGTGGGTGCCCGATGCCGTGGTGAATGTAACGATTTCTTTTATCTGTTCCGTACAGGTACAGAGCTTTCGGAAAACCAAGGGCCTTCCCTATGCTACCACCATGTGTACTGGGAATCTGCGTTCTGCTGCCGACAATTTCTCGGTTTTCCTTTTTACTGGTGAAAGGGAAGCTTGGAGAAAGTGCAGGCGGTATCTGATTATAATTGCAGTTTTTTGTTTTGGGGCTGCGATAGGAGCACTTTCTTCCCGATTTTTAGGCCCTGGTGCTGTTTGGATTTGCTGTGCATTGTTGTTGGGAGTATTTCTATTACTGCTCCTGGATAAAAGCACGGCAAAGGCGGAATAGAAGCAATAAAATTGTACGTACATCTTTGGAGTTTTCACATGGGTTTTATTAGAGCCTTAAAAAAGCCATTTGGAAAAACAGGACATGTCCCGATTTTTTTCAGACATTTTTATAAAAACAGTTGCAAAATTCTTGGGTTTGAAGTATGATTAAGGTACTAGAGGTTGTCCGTACATATTTTTCAGGGTTTGGGGAAAACGGAATCCCCCGGTATCCTTCCACTGCCGGACAGCTATCATTTTTGTAAGGAGGAAATTCCCATGAACAACATCCCTCAGGTAAAATTGGGCATTATCGCTGTTAGCCGCGATTGTTTTGTCATTTCCCTGTCCGAGAGACGCCGCTCTGATATTGTAAAAGCCTATGCTGCTAAGGGTGGCGAAATCGTTGAAATTAAAAAGACCGTTGAAAACGAAAAAGACATGCTGGCTGCCGTAGCAGAAGCAAAGGCTGCCGAATGTAATGCACTGGTGGTTTTCCTGGGCAACTTTGGCCCCGAGACCCCCGAAACCTTGATTGCAAAAGAGTTCTCCGGCCCTGTCATGTATGTGGCTGCTGCCGAGGAACATGGCGATGATTTGATTAACGGCCGCGGCGATGCATACTGCGGTATGCTGAACTGCTCCTACAATCTGGGCCTGCGTAAGCTGAAGGCTGTTATTCCCGAGTATCCCGTTGGCACTGCCGATGAGATTGCCGATATGATTGCTGATTTTGTACCGGTAGCACGCACCCTGATTGGTTTGGCCGGCCTGAAGATTATCACCTTTGGTCCCCGTCCCCAGGACTTCTTTGCCTGTAACGCTCCTATTAAGCCCCTGTATGATTTGGGTGTGGAGATTCAGGAAAACAGCGAGCTGGATTTGCTGGTGGCTTATCGTGCACACAAGGACGACGAGCGTATTGCCAGCGTTGTAGAAGAAATGGCTGCTGAATTGGGTGTAAAGGGCAACCAGTATCCCGATTTGCTGCCCCGTATGGCACAGTTTGAGCTGACCCTGCTGGATTGGGCAGAGCAAAACAAGGGTGCCCGTGATTATGTGGTATTCGCCGACAAGTGCTGGCCGGCATTCCCCAGCGAGTTTGGTTTTGAACCCTGCTATGTCAACTCCCGTCTGGCTGCTAAGGGAATCCCCGTGGCCTGCGAAGTGGACATCTATGGCGCACTGAGCGAATACATCGGCGCTTGCGTGACCGGCGATGCCGTAACACTGCTGGACATCAACAACTCTGTCCCTGCCGATTTGTATGAGGCTGACATTAAGGGCAAGTTCAACTATGGTCCCACCGATGTGTTCATGGGCTTCCACTGCGGCAACACTCCTATCTGCAAGCTGTGTGATGACCGCGCTGTCAAATATCAGCTCATCCAGAACCGTCTGCTGGAGAACGGCGGCGAGCCGGACTTTACCCGTGGTACACTGGAAGCTGACATTGCTGCCGGTGAGATTACTTTCTTCCGTCTGCAGAGCGCTGCTGACGGCACCCTGCACAGCTATGTAGCAGAGGGCGAAGTCCTGCCTGTGGCAACCCGTTCCTTTGGCGGCATTGGTATCTTCGCAATCCCGGAGATGGGACGTTTCTATCGCCATGTGCTCATCAGCAAGCGTTATCCCCATCACGGCGCTGTGGCCTTTGGTCATGTGGGCAAGGCTCTGTACACCATCTTCAATTATCTGGGTGTAGAGGATATCGCCTTTAACCAGCCCAAGGGTATGCTGTATAAGGATGAGAATCCCTTCGCATAAGATAAGAAATTATCATTCATAAACAAATAAAAACATCCGGGGTACTTTCTTTTGAAAGCGCCCCGGATGTTTTTTATAGTTTTCTATTGAAGAAATCAGCCGTTCAAAATCAGCGGCAGTGCATCGCACAGATTGTCATATTCTTTCAGGCACAGGGAGTGTGCGCCGCTTTTTTGCAGGTTTCCGCCCGAAATCCCGATAGGCGCAAAGCCTGCCAGACGGATGGATACCACACCGGCAGAGGAATCCTCCATGCCAATTACGCGGCCACGTTCCTGAGGACTGATTCCCAGCCCAACCCGTGCGGTCTCTGCATACAGCCAGGGGTGCGGCTTGGGAGCCAGCTCGCCAATTGTACCAGTCTGTCCTTTGCGAAGGGCGGTTCCGGCTGTAATGATTGCATCATAAAAATCAACCGGGTCTCCCATGCCAAGTGTTTGGAAAGCGGAAATAATTTCCGGCATGGCCTTTTGATACAATCCAGAGGTCACCAGTCCGATTTTAACGCCATGGCCTTTTAACTCATACAAAAAGTCTTTCAGACCGGGAGCCGGTGTGAAGGCGCCTTCTTTTCCGCGCCCGCACAGGATTTCATTCATTTCATATTCGGTAATGTCGTAGTAATGGTTACGTGCTTCTTCCACACTTTTGCCGGGGCAGTATTTGTCAATACAGTATTGCAGGTGCTCCGAGACAGAGTGGCCGGAAACAAAGGGCTCGTCTTCTGGCTTCAGCTGGAATTTTGAATCGTTCATCAACCGCGCCACAGTTTGCTCAATAATCCACATCCAAAAGCTTTCGCTGTGGACGCTGGTTCCGTCCAAGTCCATCAAAATTGCCTTGGCGGGACCTTGATAGGCCACTTCTTCCACGGGATAAATAGCAGGATATCCCATGGCGGATTTGACATAGCACAGGGTTTTATCTTCGTATACAATAAATTCTTCTTTTTCGTCCAGAGGAGTCAAAATAGCGGTCACGCCGTCTTTTCCTACAGTGAACATTCCTTCTCCGGCGGTTTCAATTTTTTTCAGACCGCTCATGTCTTCAATCAGGCCAAGGCCCTTATAATACTCTGCCATCTTACTCATTCTCCCATTACAAATTCCAAAGTGATAATTTTATTAGGTGCCACCGTCAACGGAACTCCTGCTTCCTGGTTGGAAAGCTTTTCTATGCGTTCCTCATTCAAATTGGTTTCATACACTTCCGCAATTTTCCCACACAGGCGGAAGCTGCCTGAAACGGGATGATTGTGCGGGTTAAAGATACGGACAATCATGCTCTCACGGTCAGCCGCTTTTTTGATAGCGGAGAGACACAGGCTGCCGGTCAGCTCATAGAAGCTGTGGCAAAGAGGCAATGTACCGGAAGCATGCAGAGGAATACAGGTCTGGACCGGTTTAACGGGGACATTAAAGGCTTCTGCCTGTGCAGAGAGGTCCTCTTCTTCAGACTGGGGATACAGGGCATACTGATAGGTCAACTTCTGCTGCAGCTGGCCGCCATGCTGGTTGGGGAACACGCCAGCGCTGCGCCATTCTGTGCAGATGATATTGTTAACAGCACGGAACAGGGTGAGGGACAAGGTTCCTTCTCCGTCCTGACGGGCCTCATATTCGCCCAGGCAATCGCTGACAACACCGAAAGAACGGCCTTTATTTTCAAGCTGGACAAATCCCTGGAAAGGCTGCGGAATCAGCTCATTATAATAATATCCGTCTTTGTCTTTTCTTGGCAGGGCATCCCGATGGTCAACGGTAAAGTGGCCATTGGCCTGTACGGTTTGGGTATGGATACCGGTGGCAAAGGTAGCGCTGACCCGATGGTCACGGCAATTATTTTCGATTTCTGTTTTTACCAGCACCCGGCGCTCGCCTTTTTTCAGGGTATAGGTGGTATGGATAACAAATTTTTTCAGTTCCTCAGAACGCTCGCTTTTTCCACGCAGATAATTGGCGGGACGATAGGCGAAAGCAGGGATTTCCATGGTGATTTTTGCTTCAATCACGGCCTGCAGGTTTCCGTTTTCTGTCAGGCAGATTTCGGCCTGGCTGCCAGCGCTGGTATAGGTCCGGTTGTTATAAGGCGGGAAGTACATCCAATAATCGCCCACATCTCCGGTGCTTTCAAACAAATTCAAACGGTCAAATTCCTGTCCTGTGGTTTTGTCCAGAATACGGAGAGAGCCGTTGTGATTTACGTCAACCGACAACAACTCATTTTCCATATGGGTAGGAGAAGTAGCAATTTCCTGCCCGTTGGTCATACGGGTTTTTGCCCAGAATTCGGTTTTCCGGCTAAACTCAGCCTGCGGACGCACACGGTATACCTGATAGCCGCCGGCAGGGATTTCTCCGGTTTCAAACACCACACAATGGCGGTCGGAGTAATAGGGGAAGGGGCGGGACTGTAAATGAGAAACGGGAGAAGTAACCTCTGTGCGGGAATTATGCTGTACACAGCAAGGGTTGCCCTGACTGTCTTCTATGGTAAAATCCCATACGTTTTTGCTTTGGGGTGTGTCAATCCAAACTTTCAGAATTTCCCGGCGGGGACGGGCAACAGGGTTAAATACCACCAGCAGGATGTCGTCCTTTCCATAAGCCGAGAAGTCGATTTGGCGAATGATTTTTTGACAGGCACGGTTATATACAACCTGTGCAATTTCCAAACCCTGGTTGAGACGATAGAGCACGTCGTCTACAGTTTTGTCTTGTGTTACACCGTTGATGGAATCGTGTGCATGGGAGAGCAGCATATAGTTAATAGCCAAGTCCAAAAAGTCACGGTCATATCTCTCGCCCAAAATGTCACACACAGCCGAAAACGGCTCGGCTCCGCCAAAAAGCACATTTTGCAGCTTTTTGTTCAGGGTTTTAATATGGGGGCGTGTCATCAGAGCATTGCCGGACAGGGAAGTGGTGGGGCCATCGCGCATTTCGCCCGTAATCACCGGCAGCTGGTCCAGCGGCAGCTTTTCTTTGAGGATAGAAACATATTCCTCCATAGAAGAGCTGACGAATTCCCGGTCTTCAAACTGTGCGTTAATTTCGGCCAAAAGAGCCATCAGCTGAGGCTGAGCAGTGGTAGAATCCGTGCCGTCCATCATGGCGCGGTCTTCCGGCATCAGGGTGTCACGCATTCCGTTCCAAGCCTTTTCCACGGCTTCGCGAATGAATTCAGGATGGATTTTCTCGGTGCTTTCCAGCTTAAAATAGTCGTTGATATAATTTTCATCATCAGCCTGATGATATACTTGCCCATCATGCCCCATATTAAAGGCATAGTCATCCGACTTGTAAGCCTTGCCATTCATGATATGGATATAGGCATTCATAAAGAAGTTTGCTCGGGCATCGTCTCCCAAACGGGTTGCATATACGCTGGTTCCATCGGCGCCTACCCATTTGAATTCACACTTGGGCGCACGGGTTTTGTCCACGTTTTTAGAAACAATAACCGTATCAATTCCAAATCCACGATAAATCTGCGGTAGCTGGGAAGGCTGTCCCCATCCAAAGGACTCATAGCCGATTTCCATACATTTTCCCAGCTTTTCTGCTTCGCGTCTGCCTTTTAACAGGTTACGCACCATAGATTCGCCGCTGATGGGATACAAATCGGGCAATGTATACCAGGGGCCAACGGTAATGCGTCCCTCTGCAATCAGGCGGCAAAGGGTTTCTTTCTTTTCCGGACGGACCTGCAAGTAGTCTTCAATACCGACTACCTGTCCGTCAAACAGGAAGCTTTTATATTCGGGATTTTTTTCCAGTGTTTCAATCAATTCATCCAGCATGTCCACCAGATACATACGGTTTTCCCAAATAGGATAACGCCATTCCCGGTCCCAGTGGGTGTGGGGGATAATATAGCCTTTACTTTTTTTCATTCATCCATTCCTCCCAATCGTTTTAGTAATAAGTCACATAAGAGGCAGTCACAACTTTTATGATAGAATGTTTTACAGCCTAAATTTATTATAAAAAGACTGCTATAGGAAACAAACTGCAAATTTATCATGGAGGACTGCAAATTTAGCACATTGTTACGGGATTCTTCCAAATTACAGTAACCATGTGCTAGTGGATAAGGGACTTATAATAGAGAACTCTGATTTAAAAAACTATTTTCAATATCATTTCTCCTACTAAATAATACTGTATCTGATTGGCACAAAAAATTCCACTACAAAAAATGAGAGTCATCTACAAATCTCTTGGATTTTAACTCTAAAAAATAATACCCCTCTCTAAAAAATACCAATCGATATTTTTCAGAGAGGGGTATTACCCAAAACAGCATGAAAAATGCTTTATTTATCAGTTTCCGAAGTTTTTGGGAGCATCCGTGCTTTTAAAGCCTTGGTTTTAATTCCCTGTGCGGTAAACATGACTTCATGCTCCGACTCAATATTTTCCGAATCATTTTCGGCATGGAGGTCAAAGGTTTTTTCGGTAACTTCAAAGCCCGCTTCCTCCATATAGCGCAGAGTGGCTAAAAACAAATCGTCATTATCGGTTTTAAACCAAATTTCCCCGTTATCGCAAAGAAGCTTTCGATATTTTAGCAGCTGGAGCGTGTGGGTCAAACGGCGCTTGTGATGGCGTGCCTTGGGCCAGGGATTACAGAAATTGATGTAAATGCGAGAAGCACGGTCGTTGGTTTCATCCAGAATAGCAGCAATTTTTTCAATGTCATAAGCAGTCAGCATTACATTTTCCACAGGCCGCTGCCCATTTGCAAAAGTGCTTTCAATATTTCTCCGGGCAACTCCCAACACGTCGGGGCTCTGGTCAATGCCCAAATAATTGATTTCAGGATGCCGGAAAGCCAGCTCTGCCAAAAACGTACATTTCCCGCAGCCCAAATCCAGATGAAGGGGTTGTTTTTTGGCATAGTGCTCCTGCCAGTGCCCCTTCAGAGTTTCCGGTTTATCCGTATAATAAGGGCATGCAGCCAGCTCCGGCCGGGCCCAGTCTTTTTTTCTCATTCGCATAGGTGGGATAATTCCTTTCTTACATGATAAAATCAGCCACAGAAAAACCATCCGGGCAGCCATTGTAAATTATGAGCATATTCTACGGTAGTAGCATCGCCGGAAATAACAGGAAAGAAGACAACTGCCAATGCCAAAGCGGCACCCAACACCATCACCATAGAAAGCTTCGGGGCCAGTGCCGGATGTTCTGCCTTAATGCGGCTGCCCCGGCGGCAGGATTCCTCCCAGCGGTCAAACACCAAAAGCAAAGCCAGCAATGCAAAGGGCAGGGCAGTAAAATAATGATAGATAAAGGTTAAACGAGGCACCAGTACCCAGGGGAGATAGGCGGAAAGAAATCCGATTAGGATAAATCCGGCCTGACGGCTGCGGCGGACAATCCCTTTCCACAGGGCATAGAGCAGAGCGGGAATAGAGCCCCACCAGAGCACCGGGTTTCCAAAAGCGGAGATAGTGCAGACAGCGTCGGGATTTCCCATATAGGAATAGGTGACATGATACCACACCGGGCGAGACATAATGGGCCACTGGTACCAGCTTGAAGAGAAGCTGTGCTCTGCCTGCAAGCCGGAATGATAGTTGTACATATGGGTTTGATATCCCCACCATCCGGCCAAACTGACGTCGTGCCCGGGAAGCAGCAATATGGGGAGAAAAGCTGCATAATAAATCCCAAATGGAATCAGCAGGAAGAACAGACAGCACCACAAAATCAGGCTGCGGGTACGCTTGTTCAGGTCTTTTCTGTCGGCAGAGGGGCATTCCCGATAAGCTCGGAACAGCCGCCAGAAGAACAGGACTGCCAGACCTATTGCGCCATAGGCTGCCGTCCATTTGGAAGCAATGCCCATGCCGGTAAAAATGCCGCAAAGGCACAGGGGCAAAAGGAGCTTTTTCAGCGGCGCTGTCCGCAAATCCTGCTGACAGAAACACAGCATGGTATCATACATCAGCAGCAGGAAAAACACAGCATAGGTATCAATGGTAGCAATACGGGTCTGGGTAAAATGCATAAAGTCAAGGGCAAACAATACCGTGCCGCAAAACGCCAGCCAGCTTTTTCCAAACAGCCGCTTAATCAAATGATAGAGAATTGGGAGCATCAGGACGCCCAGCAAAGCCCCCATAAAACGCCAGCCAAAAGGATTCATGCCAAAAAGCAGAATGCCCAGGCTCATAATCAGTTTTCCCAGAGGAGGATGGGTATTCTCATAGGGTTCTGCACCCAATAGATGCTCATAAGCTGTACGGGCATGATAAATTTCATCAAAATATGTAGAATCATACCAGGTAGGATGAAGGGGAACTTCCCTTTGCTCATCAATTAAAGCGTCTCCGTTGCCAGACAGCAAAGAAAGCTTTGCCATATTTTCTCCATCAGGGGTAATAACAGCAATTTCGTTGATTACCGGTGTGCCGGAAACCGCCGTGAGACGAAGATACCGTGTGCCTTCGGTAAGCTGGAACTCCTGCCAGGCAAACACGCTGTCGTCAGAGAGAACACCGGCGCTGCTCCAAACTTCACCATCGGAGGAAACCTCCACCGCAACGTCCACGCCGGTATGAGCGCTTTCCCCCTTAACTGGGACAGTAAGCCCCGGCAGATACCGCAGAAGGCTTCCTTCCTGCGAAAGGGAGAAGGTCACACTTTCTCCGGCCTGAGGCTCCCAGCTTGTTTCGGGCATGTTGGAAGAGCCAAGGCACCAGAACCCCATCAGGCCATACACAATCGCAATCCCACAGGCGAAAACCCAGTCGGTGCCGGACATTTTGCGGGCTTGGGGCGAAAGATAGGATTCATCCCGGGCATGGCGCGGAGGCTCATAGGATTGACGGTCAGAAGCCGTCACATATTCCTCTCGTACAAAGACATCCCACAAAACATACATCGTATAGAAATAGAGAATCAGGTGAGCCGCCGAAAGTGCCAGCAAAACCGGAGAGGTGGGAGAGACATAGGCGTTATTCAGATAGAGGACATAGGCAACATTGAGGAAATGGAGGGCAGAGAGGCAGAAAAAGCTGAGATAGAGGCGTATCTCCTTGGTAAACGCCGCACATAGCAGTAGGAAGAAAAGGGCGGGGAACAAATAGCGCTCGTGCATTTTGGGAGCAAACATGTATATGGTGGAAATAATGACAACAGGAACTGCAAAAATAGCTTCCTGACGTTTGCTTTTCCAATACAGGACAGCAGAAAGTGCTACTGCCAATAAAGCAGACACAGCGGTTAGCACCGGTGAAACCCACAGTGGCAGGCTTTCCATGGAGTACCAGTTGAGCCCCAGCAGACAATAGAGGTTATAGGCGTTAATGGTAAAATAATTATAAAAGCCCATGGTGTCCGCATATTGCTGGAACAGCCAGGTGAAATCAAAGTTTTGGGTACAGGGCAGAGCCAAAAGGAAAATAGCGGCAAAAGCACTGGCAAGCCCCAGCAAAAGCCCCTTCCAGTCCTTTCTTTTTAGTACAAAGAATAAAAAAACCGGCGCAAACAAAAGCATTTGCGGTTTCATCATAACGCCAGCCCCATACACAGCGCCGGCGGCCGCCGTCCATCCGGTTTTTTCCCGGATTAGAAGCAGCATTGCGAGTAGCAGAAGCAGGACACAGAAGCTGTCCGCCTGCCCCCAAATGGTACTGTTAATCAGTACTGCAGGGCAGAACAAATAAAGGGCTGCAGCCAGCATCCCTTTGGCAGCATCTGTCCGCTTTTGGACAAAGGAATATAAAAGCCAGCCACATACTAAATCGGCCACAATGGAAGGGAGCTTTATCATCAGGGTAAAAGCACTTCCACCAGTTTCAAGGCCAAAGAGCTGACGCAGCTTTTCCAAAAGCCAAAGAACATACAGGTATCCTGGCGGATAGTCCAGAAAGATGTCGCTGTGATACATGTTATTCAGGCCCATACTGTCGGCTAATCCGGCCCAGGCCTTAAAGGTATTCATGTCCGTTTCATAGCCGGTATACATCACGCCGAGGATTAACCGCAGCGTTAATGCCCCGCCAAAAATCAACACGGCTGCCAGTGCAGGAAACCCTTCGCGCTTTCGCTCTGACGCCAGAAATTTGCGGCAGAGCAGAGCGCCCAGCACTGCATAAATTCCACATACTCCAATCTGTACCGCCATAGTGACCTCCAATCTGTCAAAAAAGAAAACTTCTGCCTCCCGGAAACCCTGCTGTACATTCCCGAGAAATCATTGTATAATAGGCGCAGGATTTGAGGCAAGAAGCCACTACAAGTCCCACTAATATTTTAATGATAAAATACAGGATGGGTAAAGTCAAGAAAAACGCATGATTCCGAATGCGATTTTCTCCCATTTCTGGAGGAGGAGCTGCCATGCAATTGTCGGAATTTTACGAAAATCCGCAGGTTCTTCATATAGGGACCTGCCCCAATCGCTGCTATTATATCCCCTGCGCACCGGGAGAAACGGACTGGGAAGGCTTTTCTTCCCGGGTGATGAGTTTGAACGGAATTTGGGACTTTCGCTATGAGCCAAGCTTTTCGCAGGCGTTTCCCCAAGCGGATATAGAAGGGCTTCAGGTTCATGAGGACTCGTTTGGAAAAATCCCGGTCCCTTCGTGCTGGCAAATGGAAGGGTATGACGGACACCAATATACCAACATCCGCTATCCGTTCCCCTATGACCCACCCTATGTTCCAAAGGATAACCCCTGTGGACTGTATGCCCGTACCTTCTTTTTGGAGGGCGAACAGCTGAAACAGAGATGCTTCCTGAACTTTGAAGGGGTAGATTCCTGCTTTTATCTTTGGGTAAATGGGGAATTTGCCGGATATAGCCAGGTTTCCCACTCTACCAGTGAATTTGATATTACCGATTTGGTGCGGGAAGGGGAAAACCAGCTGTTCGTACTGGTTTTAAAGTGGTGTGACGGCAGTTATCTGGAGGACCAGGATAAGCTGCGGATGTCTGGAATATTCCGGGACGTGTATCTGTTGTTTCGCCCTCAGGAGCATGTTCGGGACTATTTTGTCCACACAAAGCTTGCCGAGGACTTTTCCGCGGCACAAATTTCGATAGATTTGGAGCTAACCGGAAATCCCCATGTTTGTGCCCGGCTGTTTGATATGGAAGGGGAATTGATTGGCAGCGCAGAAAGTGAAAATGGAAAAATTGTTTTTTCACTGGAAAATCCCGTTTTGTGGAATGCGGAGTCTCCCTATCAGTATGAAATTCTGCTGGAAACCGGAGAAGAATGGATTCATCAGAAAGTAGGCCTCAAACAGATAGAAGTTCGGGATGGCGTGGTATTGCTTAACGGGGTAAGAGTCTGGCTGCGCGGCGTCAACCGTCACGACAGCGACCCGGTTACCGGCTATACCATTAGCCGTGAGCAGGCCCGGAAAGATTTGGCTTTGATGAAGCAGCACAACATCAACGCAATCCGTACCAGCCATTATCCCAATGCGCCGTGGTTCCCGCAGCTTTGCAGTGAGTATGGATTTTATGTGATTGGCGAGAGCGATTTGGAAACACATGGAACCGTTACGGTTTTTAATGGCAGCTGTGAAAATTTTGGCGATATTATGTGTAACCCGGCTTTTGAAAAAGCGGTTTTGGACCGAGTCCAGCGCAATGTGATGCGGGACAAAAACTGCGCCTGCATTATCTTCTGGTCGTTGGGCAACGAGTCGGGATATGGCCCAAACTTGGCTGCGGCTGCAAAATGGGTGAAGGAATATGATTCCAGCCGGCTGCTGCACTATGAAAACGTTTTGTATAGTGAGCGGGACAAGCAATGCGATATGTCCATGCTGGATGTGTTCAGCCGGATGTATCCCTCTAATGAATATATTGACAAGTATTTTGCCGACCCTCATGACCCCATGACCGGAGGTGCCAAAAAGCCTTTGGTGCTGTGCGAATTTATTCATGCAATGGGCAATGGGCCGGGATGTATTCAGGAATATCTGGAGCAAATGGAAAAATACCCTGGTTTTTGCGGCGGATTTGTGTGGGAGTGGTGCGACCATGCCGTGTATCAGGGACGCACGCCCGATAATCGTGATGAGTATTATTATGGCGGCGATTTTGGCGAGTTCCCCCATGACGGCAACTTTTGTATGGATGGTTTGGTGCTTCCAGACCGTACACCATCGGTAAGCCTGCTGGAATATAAAAACGGGATTCGCCCGTTTAAAGCCCGCTGGGAAAATGGAGAGCTGTATATCAAAAACCGTCTGGACTTTACAGAGTTATCTTCTTTCCTCAAGCTGGAATATCAAGTCCAGTCAGAAAACGGGGATGCCGTTTCCAGTGGTATCGTAAAGCTTCCCGAAATCCTGCCTCACGAAGAAAAAGCGGTTCCCTTTACAGAAGCTTTGATGCCGGGACAGTCTCTGCTGTTTACTGGCGTAACCCTTCATGAAGCGCCCTTTGTCCCAGCCGGTCATTCGGTGGGCTTTGAGCAGGTGTTCCCATTTGGAGAGCCAGAGTGCCTGCCTATTGAGCCGCCGGTATCAGGCGAAATTCTTTTGGAAGAAAAGGGAGACAGCTTTACCATCACCGGAACCGGCTTCCGTTACCGGTTTGACCGTAATACGGGACTGTTTGATTCTTTGACCGCCAACAATGTGTCGTTCCTGCAAAAGCCCATGGAGTGGAACCTGTGGCGTGCACCGACAGACAATGACCAATATCTTAGAATCAAATGGCAGGAAGCAGGCTTTGACAGGACTACGGTGCGTGTATATGAATCAAAGGCACAGGTTGAAAACGGTGTGGTTATTATCACCTGCCGTCTGTCTGTTGCCGCTGTGTTTATTCAAAAAATCCTCACGGCAGATGTCCGGTGGGAAATTGGCGGGGATGGCCGTTTAAACGGCTCTTTCCACATCGTGCGCAATGAAGATTTTACCTGGGAAGGTGCGCTCTTACCTTTGCCTCGATTTGGTGTACGGCTGTTTATGCCTGAAACATTCTCTCAGGTATCCTACTATGGATATGGTCCGGGCGAAAGTTATTGCGATAAGCACCTGTCCGCCTATCTGGGGAAATTTTCTTCTTCGGTAGAAGAGCAGTATGAGGAATATTTAAAGCCGCAGGAAAATGGCAGCCATTTTGGTACCCATTGGGTAACTGTATCTGACAGAAGTTTGGGATTGTCAGCCCGGAGCAGCAGCCCATTCTCCTTCTCCGTATCTCCTTTTACACAGGAAGAGCTGACGGAGAAAACCCACAGCTGCCAGCTGGAAACCAGCGGATATACCGTGCTTTGCCTGGACTACAAGCACAACGGAATTGGCTCCAACAGCTGCGGCCCCTTAACGGAAAAACCCTATCGGTTTGAGGAGAGGGAATTTACTTTCTGCCTGGAGTTAAATCTGGAAATCCTGTGATAACAGAAATGATAAAATAAAAATAGCCGTTTCCCGAAAACTCGGGGAACGGCTATTTTGTTTATTACATATATCAGGTACGGTTTTCCAAATCCACATAGGGCTGGAACTTTGTCAGAGAGCGATATGCCGGACGGATAATCCTGCCGCCGGTAAACATCTCCTCCATGCGGTGGGCACACCAGCCGCCAATACGGGAAATGGCAAACATGGGGGTAAACAAATCCTCCGGAATTCCCAGCATTTGATAAATGAGGCCGGAATAAAAGTCAACATTGGCAGAGACCACTTTGCCATTCCCTTTTACCCGCTCAAAAGCACTGGGAGCAAGAGTTTCTACCAAACGGAACAGGTTAAATTCCCGCTCCATGCCTTTTTCTTCTGCCAATTTGCGGGCTTTGTCTTTCAGAATCACGGCACGAGGGTCAGAGAGGGTATAAACTGCGTGGCCAATTCCATAAATTAGGCCGG
Organism: Clostridiales bacterium; assembly: GCA_019418545.1. Lineage (GTDB taxonomy): Bacteria > Bacillota > Clostridia > Oscillospirales > Acutalibacteraceae > Heritagella_A. The sequence continues at coordinate 34,108 of DYBQ01000005.1, forward strand.
AACCATCTCCGGCTTCTTTTCGGAGGATTTTTTCCAAATAGGCTTCGACCTGCTCTTCGCTTTCCCAATCCTCCACGTTGGCCATCAGTTCCTTCATCATAGTCATAACGCGGTGGTTGGCGCCGCCATGCTTGGGTCCTTTCAGGGAACCAATAGAAGCGGCAATTGTAGAATAAATATCTGTGCCGGAGGACGAAAGAACACGGCTGGTAAAGGTGGAGTTGTTGCCGCCGCCATGCTCGGCATGGAGCATCATACACAAATCCAGCAGCTTGGCTTCCTCATCGGTAAACTGCTTGTTTGGACGCAGCGCATACAAAATAGCCTCTGCCGTATGGTGGGTTGGACACAGAGGATGGAAGAACATGCTCTTTTTGTCATAATGTCGCCGTTTTACCTGATAGGCATAGGTCATAATCGTAGGCAGCCGGGCAATCAACTGAATGGACTGACGCATATTGTTTTCCAAAGACGGGTCATCCGGTGTGTCGTCATAGGAATAGAGAGCCAGTACAGAACGGGCCAGTTTATTCATAATATTGGGGGAGGGCGCCTTGATAATCATATCCTCGGCAAAATATTCGGGTAGCTCCCGGCTTTCGTTGAGGATTTCATTAAAATGCTCCAGCTGCGTCTTGTTGGGCAGCCGGCCAAAGAGAAGAAGCCACTCCACTTCTTCAAATCCAAACCGGTCATCGCGCACACAGCCGTCTACCAGTTCTCCCAAATCAATTCCCCGATAAATCAGCTTGCCTTCATCCGGGACCTTTTCTTCGTCCCGAATCAGATAGCCATGTACATTACTGATATTAGTCAGACCAGCCACCACGCCTGTACCGTCAGGGTTCCGCAGTCCGCGCTTTACCTGATATTTGTCGAACAAATCATTGGGAATCCGGTTATTTGTCCGATACTCCTCGCATAAGTTTTCCAGTAAAGAGCTCTTTTTCTCACCAGCAGCTCCCTGGGTTATCTCTATATCCATGTAATTTTGCCACCTCATTTTAAAAATCTCCAAGTCACGTTTTCTATTGTATATCACCCCAATATTAAAGTCAATAGAATTGGGGGGAGGAATTGGAAGAAAATGAATTTTTTAGGCTGCAATCTTGCAAAAACAGAATTCATATTCTTGATTTTATGGGAATTTTGCCTTGATTACGAATAAATTAAATGATAAACCTGCTACAGGTAAAGGGGGAAGTCTTCATGAGAAGAAGAAAGCTTCGTACCGTTCTAACACTATGCGGTATATTTTATCTGGCGGCGGCAGTGCTGCCGCTGCTGTCTTTTTGTTCAGTTCACGAAGAGACGGAGAACCAGACATCCCAGCAGGAGAAGGAAACCGAAAAACAGGAGCTATCGGCAACAGAAGGAAGTGTATTCCGACTTAAAGATGCAGATGGTACCATATTGACAGTGGAAGAATCAGAATTCATCAAGGGAGGAATTGCAGCAGAAGTTCCGCCTACCTATGAGCTTGAGGCGCTGAAAGCCCAGGGAGTGGCCCTATATACCTATTACAGCCGCCTGCGGGAACAAAACCGCAAGCAGGGAGGAGAGGAGGCAGACTTTTCCTGCAATACCCAGGCGGGACTGGTGTATATTCCTCAGGAGGAGAGAAAGAGCCGATGGGGAGAACAGTATGAAGCATGGGAAAAAATTTTGACTCAGGTGGAAGAATCCATACGTGGACAAACCCTTTTGGAAGATGGGGCACTTTTATGCTCTACCTATTTTGCCATTTCTTCTGGGAGTACCGATAAGGGAGAGGATGTGTGGGGCGGGGATTCTCCCTGCTTGCAGGCAGTAGCCAGCCCTGGAGATGTTTTTGCTCCTGGCTATTATTCGGTTGTGGAGATGAGTGAGGAGCAAGTGAAAAAGGCAATTATGGAAACTTGGCCGCAGGCGGAATTGGGGGACGAGCCTTCCAAGTGGCTCAGCGAAATGAAACGCAGTGGAAGCGGGACGGTGCTGGAGGGGAAAGCTGGTGGACAGGAAGCCACCGGAACAGAGCTTAGAAATGCTTTTGGCCTTCGTTCCGCTAATTTTACCTGGACAGTAGAGAATGGAAAATTTACATTTCAAGTAAAAGGGTGGGGACACAATGTAGGAATGAGCCAGACCGGAGCGCAATATATGGCGCAAAACGGCGCGGATTACCAGCAGATTCTTGCATGGTATTATCCAGGAAGCCAGTTGTCGGGAGCTGAGAAACAAACAGTGTAGCAGTATAATCCAACAGACAAAAAAGTCCTCTCCCATATGGTTGCGGGAGAGGACTTTTGCAGCAAAAATCAAATTAGTTTTCATACCGAGGCTCGCAGGTGATATTCACCCCAAGGCGTCGGAATACTTTTTCGTCTATCTGGGAAAGAATGACAGAAGAATGCACTTCACTGCCCCGCAGGGAATTGAGCTGCTCCATTGCAAGTTCAGCAGTGGGATTGGTTGCAGCACAGATAGACAGGGCAATCAAAATTTCATCGGTATGCAGCCGGGGATTACGGTTGCCCAGATGCTCCACCTTTAAATGTTGAATGGGCTCGATAATCACAGGAGAAAGAAGATGGATTTCATCACTGATACCGGCCAGTGTTTTTAAAGCATTCAGCAAAACAGCGGAACACGGCCCCAGCAAATCGGTGGTACGCCCAGTCACAATACGGCCGTCAGGCAGCTGCATAGCTGCAGCAGGGGCCCCTGTTTCTTCAGCACGTTGGAGAGCGGGAGCCACCACAGCCCGGTCAGAAACAGAAACACCGGCTTTTTTCATCAAAAGCTCCAGCTTATAAACTTCATCTTCCTGGACGGTTCCCTGGCGCTGTCCGCAAAGAGCGGTATAATATCGGCGGACAATTTCCTGACGGGAGGCTTCCCGACAAGCTTCGTCATCAATAATACAATTTCCCGCCATATTAACTCCCATATCCGTAGGAGACTTATATGGGCACTCATCCACGATTTTTTCAAACATGGCAGTGAGTACGGGGAAAATTTCTACATCCCGGTTATAATTAACGGTGGTTTCACCATAAGCTTCCAAATGGAAGGGGTCAATCATATTAACATCATTCAAATCGGCAGTAGCAGCTTCATAAGCCAGGTTTACCGGATGATTTAGCGGAAGATTCCAAATGGGGAAAGTTTCAAATTTGGCATAACCGGCCTGGATTCCTCTTTTATGCTCATGATACAGCTGGGAAAGGCAGGTAGCCATTTTTCCGCTGCCAGGTCCCGGCGCCGTTACCACAATCAATTCCCGGCTGGTTTCAATATACTCGTTACGTCCATATCCTTCGTCGCTGACAATTTTGGCAATATTGGAAGGATAACCTTCAATGGGATAATGACGGTACACGCGAATCCCCAGGGCTTCCAGACGCTGCTGAAAGGCTTCTGCTACAGGCTGGCCCTGAAAACAAGTGAGCACAACGCTTCCCACATAAAGTCCAAAATTACGGAATACATCAATCAGGCGCAGAACATCTACATCATAAGTAATCCCAAGGTCGCCCCGCAGCTTGTTTTTCTCAATGTCGCCAGAGTTAATCACAATGACAACTTCTACCTGTTCCTTTAGCTGCAAGAGCATACGCAGCTTACTGTCCGGCTGAAATCCTGGCAGTACACGGGATGCATGGTAATCATCGAAGAGTTTTCCACCAAATTCCAGATACAGTTTCCCACCAAATTTAGAGATGCGCTCCCGAATATGGGAAGACTGCATTTGCAGATACTTATTGTTATCAAAACCGATGGCGCTCATTCATACCCTTCCTTTCCAAACAATACAGCGAAAGACTGCGGGACTGTATTCTCAAGCTCTTGGCAGAGCAGTCCCCAAACCTGTTTTCTCTACACAAAATCATACTTATTTATTATACAGGATGGCCCTCTTGTTTTCAAGAAAACCAAAGACAGAAACTGTCGGGATTTTTGCACGAAAAACTGTATGACTTGAGAAGGCAGAAAAGAAAATAATACTATATGTATTTTATATAATGAGTTATACATGCTTTTTTAATTTATTACATAAAATCAAAAAAGCACAAAAGCCTCTTGACAAACCAAAAAGAATCCGCTACTATGAAATACAGAAATTCATACGGGGTTGTCCCGTGGATTTATAGGAGCATCACATGAACGCAGCCATTTGCACAACTCGATTTACCGGTTTTGGATATCCCCGCTATTTTATGGTGTGGGATTTTTCCGCGTGCAATTGTTTTCACTGTGACGCTTCCGAGAGCAGGCCGGTAAAAGGGGATTCCCAGTAAAACCGGTTTTCCAAAATATTTTTGGGTATTGTCAGCGGAGCCAGCAGTGGCTCCGCTTTTTCTTTTGGAAAACAGCCGCCGTCCTGGCCCGCATTTTATCAACAGGAGGAATAAAAATGATTATCGTACTCAAACCAAATTGCAGTGAGGAACAGCTCGAACATTTCACACAAGCCATTACCCGAAACCACAATGTTAAGGTTAACACTTGGGTGGGTACCCAGAGCACCGTATTGGGCTTGATTGGTGATACGTCTACCATTGATATTGATTATGTAGCTGCGCAGAGCTTTGTGGAAAGCGTAAAGCGGGTACAGGAACCTTATAAAAAGGCAAACCGGAAATTCCATCCTGATGATACGGTGATTACTCTGCCAGGAGGACAAAAAATTGGCGATGGCTCTCTGGCGCTGATTGCCGGCCCCTGCTCCGTAGAGAGTGAAGAGCAGATTTGTGAGGTTGCCCGCCGTGTGAAAAATGCCGGGGCCCAGTTCCTGCGAGGCGGTGCATTCAAACCCAGAACCAGCCCATATGCATTCCAGGGAATGAAGGCACAAGGATTAGAATTACTGCGGGAAGCAAGAGCCAAAACCGGCCTGCCGATTGTAACCGAAATCATGAGCGCTGAACATATCCCGCTGTTTGAAGATGTGGACATTATCCAGGTAGGCGCACGGAACATGCAGAATTTTGAGCTGTTAAAGGAGCTCGGTAGGCTGCGCAAGCCGATTTTGCTCAAACGTGGGCTTTCCAGCACCATTGAAGAGTTGCTGATGAGCGCCGAGTATATTATGGCTGGTGGAAATGACCAGGTGATTTTGTGCGAGCGGGGCATTCGCACTTACGAAACCTTTACCCGCAATACCTTGGATATTTCCGCGGTGCCGATTCTCAAAAAGCTGTCTCATCTGCCGGTTGTAGTGGACCCCAGCCATGCTTCCGGTATTGCCTGGCTGGTGGAACCGCTGGCCATGGCAGCAGTGGCGGCAGGGGCAGACGGTTTGATTATTGAGGTACATAATGACCCGAGCCATGCGCTTTCGGATGGCGCGCAATCCCTTACGCCGGACCAGTTTGACAGGGTGGCATCTCATGTGCAGAAGGCCGCTGCTATGCTGCGGGAATGATGATAAAAAGCCCCGGCTCAAAATCAATTGAGCCGGGGCGAGGGGGTTGTGGAATATGGGCTTTTTGACAAAACGATTACCGGAAGGCTTCTTCATTCGGTGCTTCTTTTTTGGCCATATCATACAGACGATTGAGGCAGTCTTCCGCTTTCATACCAGAAACCCGAGTGGAGAGCTCTTCGGAAAAAGAGGAAATGGCATATCCGTCTTCTGTTACATAATAAAGCCCTTGGGGTGAAAACATGATTTCATTTTCCCGGTTGGAAGAATAACTTCCAATGAATACCAGAGAGTCTCCCTTTTGAAAAGTGGGGATAGCTTCTTTATCACTGGCGGGAATGGAAATCACAATGGTATCCCCTTTGGAATACCGTCCGGCAGCGTCTTGGATTACCTCTACTTCATAGGTCAGATGTTTGGCTTTGGTTGCCGGGAGCCCTTCTTTTTCCTGTTTTTCCTTTATGTCGGGTGATTCATCTATGGGAATTTCCCGGCTAGAAGGGCCGGAAAGAATGGTGCCGTAAACGGAAGTGTCCATATAAGCGAAGAATTCCTCCTGTGTGAGGGAAACCATAGTAGCATTATCGGACGGCATACTTTCATAAACGGGATACTTTTGCCGCAAAGCTTCAATTTCTTCTTCCGACAGCATATCTGAGGGTACAGAAGAGCAGGCCGTCAAAGCTGCCGCGCATAAAATTACGGCCGCAATAGCCGATAGATATTTTTTCATGATAATACAAGCTGCCTTTTTACTGGGTGAGATTATAGAGATAATCAACACAGTCGTCAGCGGTCATACCGGAAGCACGTGTTTGCGGTTCTTCCCCACAGGCAGAGAGAGCATAGCCGTCCGGGGTTACATAATAAATCCCTTTAAAAATAGTGCCAACCTCATTTTCCAAGGCGTTTTCCATACTGCTGCTATAATCTCCCAAGAAAATCAAGGCATCCCCTTTTTGAAAATCGGGAATTGTCGGCTCTACTACTTCACTGATAGAAAACACCACTTTGTCTCCCGGCTGATATTTCCCCCCGGCATCCCGAATCACTTCCACCTCGTAACAGAGAAATACGGCTTCACCAGCGCTTCCAGTAAAATTTTCCCGTTTTGCTTCCAGCTCCGGGTGGTCGGTACCATCCATAGAAACATATTTCCATTTCCGCTCAGAAAGCACCTTGCCATAAATGGCTGTCTCCATATGGGCGGCCATTTCTTCCACTGGAACCGAGGTATCTATGGTGACATTACCGGTGGAAGCCACCGGATAAATCGGGTATTTGTCCCGAAGAGACGCAACCTGTCCTTCTGTGAGCACTGGCTTTGCTGAAGGAGAGGAGCAACCAGAAAGGCATAGCAGGCAAAGAGAAAATATCAATACTACAAATGTCCGTTTTTTCATCACAAGAAATCCCTCCTTCTACGATTTGTGTTGTTAGTATAAAAACGCAAAAACATAGCTAAAGAGAAAGAGAGCCTCTGAAAAAATCTTTTCTTAATGGCAGCGGTAACCAGCATGATTCATGGGACGCCTCTCCTTTTATAAGTTTCATCTATATAGTAATCATTATAATCCGATAAGTAAAGATGTTTTATTTATAAATAATAAAATATATTTTAGTAAATTATAACAACGCTTTGTCGCGTGCGGCGTGTTTTGTAAAGGACGGAAAAACTTATGGAAACAAAAACCATTATAATCGTTGGACTTGGAGTTATAGGCGGCTCCATTGCCAAGGCGCTTTCGGCTTTTACTTCCTACCGGGTTTTGGGCATGGATACCGACCCGGAAGTGTTGGACGAGGCAGTTGCCTGCGGCGCCATCGAACGACGTGGATATGAAGAGGATTTGCCCCAGGCAGATGTTCTTTGGCTGTGTCTCTATCCTCAGGCAGCGGTGGATTTTGCCCGCAAATATGGAGCCCGGCTAAAACCGAAGTGTATTGTAACAGATGCCTGTGGCATAAAAAACGCCGTATGTCCTCAGCTAAAAGCGCTTTCGCAGGAATTGGGGTTTGTATTTGTAGGCGGGCATCCCATGGCGGG
>DYBQ01000005.1:41571-47585 GCA_019418545.1 Clostridiales bacterium
GCAATGGTTTTGCAGTCAGCGAAGCCACGCTTTTTCGGGGGGCCAGTTATTTATTGGTCCCCTGCGGCGCGCCCCAATGGGCGGAAGCTTTTATGGAAAAACTGGCCTTGCAAATAGGGTTCGGACAGGTAGTGAAAACTACACCAGCTCATCATGATGAAATGATAGCCTATACTTCCCAGCTTCCTCATGCGCTAGCCTGTGCCTATGTCCTCAGCCCCCGCTGCCCAGGGCATAAGGGATATTCGGCGGGCAGCTATCGGGATGTTTCCCGGGTGGCCCGCATCAATGAAACTTTGTGGACAGAGCTGTTTTTGGAAAACCGGGAAGCATTGTCGCGGGAATTGTCTACGCTGATGGAAAATCTTGGTGCCATTCAAACAGCATTGGATGCAGAGGATGAAAATGCACTGAAAAGCCTTTTGCGAAAGGGCCGCGAAGTAAAAGAATCACTGGGAGAATAAAACGCAGGACAAATATTGTAAATAAAAAGTGAATGTAGAAATCCGAAAGGAGCCTTGTTATGGATTTGACTGTACGAACTGCAAAACCCTATTCTATCCTGCTGGAGCGGGGCCTGCTGTCCCGCACCGGTGAAGCCTGTTTGCCTCTGTTTTCCAAAGGAAGCCGTGCTATGGTTATTAGTGACAGCAATGTGTTTCCTCTCTATGGAGAAACAGTGATGGATTCCCTTTTTCAGGCGGGATATGAGGCCCATTCTTGTGTGTTTCCTGCCGGGGAGCAGAGCAAGCTCCTTTCTACAGTGGAGACATTCTATCGGGCGCTGGCAGAAAACGGCTTTACCCGCAGCGACTTTGTGGTAGCTTTGGGCGGCGGAGTTGTGGGGGATATGGCTGGTTTTGCTGCGGCTACCTTTCTGCGCGGCATAGATTTTATCCAGATTCCCACCACTCTGCTGGCACAGGTGGATTCCAGCGTGGGCGGAAAAACCGGCGTTGATTTGTCTTTTGGAAAAAATCTGGTAGGGGCTTTTCACCAGCCCCGGCTGGTGCTCATCGACCCGGATACACTTTCCACTCTTCCACCCCACTTCTTCGCTGACGGTATGGGAGAAGTCATCAAATATGGATGTATTCGACGGCCTGCCCTGTTTGACCGTTTGATGAATGAGAATGTGCAGGAGCACTTGGAAGAGGTCATCTATGAGTGTGTGGATTGCAAACGGGAAATTGTAGAGGCTGATGCACTGGAAAAGGGAGAGCGGATGCTTTTAAACTTTGGACATACGTTGGGGCACGCGCTGGAAAAGCTATATGGTTTTTCCGGGCTGAGTCACGGCGAGGCAGTGGGAATCGGTATGGTGCTTATCGCCAAAGCCGGGGAGCATGCCGGGCTGACTGCGCCGGGAACTGGGGAAAAAATTGCGGCGCTGCTGGAAAAATACCATCTGCCCACAAAAACGGAGCGGAGCATGGACGAAATCGCACAAGCAACGGCACTGGATAAAAAAAGTACTGGAGTTAAGCTTCGGCTAATTTTGCTCCATAACATTGGAGATGCTTTTATTTATCCCATTTCCCGCCAGGACCTTAGAAGCTTTTTGGGATAAAGAGGTTTAGAGAAAACTTGCTTTTTAGGGAAAGTACGATACAATAAAGCTATTATTTCCAATAAGGAGTTGAGCAATATGAATCGACCGAACCTGATATATATTTTGGCTGACGATATGGGCTGGGGAGATGTGTCCTGTTTAAATCCAAACGCAGCTTTTCAAACCCCTAATTTTGACAGACTTGGCCAGGAAGGTGCTGTTTTTACCGATGCGCATGCAACCTCTGCATTGTGTACCCCTTCTCGTTATGGGATTTTAACAGGACGGTATAACTGGCGTAGCCGTTTGAAAAACGGTGTTTTGGGAGGATATTCTTCCCATCTGATTGAAACCGACAGAAAGACTATAGCCCATATGCTGCGGGAAAACGGATATGCTACCGGCTGTATTGGAAAGTGGCATTTGGGAATGGACTGGACTTTCCGGGATGAATGCTCTGAAGAGGAGCGCTCAGACTTTTTCTTTCCCGGAAGCCGGGTGGATTTTACCAAAAGGGTAAAAAATGGCCCTATCGACTGTGGGTTTGATACCTTTTTTGGTATTAGCTCGTCTTTGGACATCCCTCCCTATTTCTATATTGAAGACGACCATCCCACAGCGTTACCAGACCACGAATTTCCCGGAAGCGAAGCCCCGGCGTTTGCACGTCCTGGTCCCTGTGCCCCAGATTTTCGTCACGAAGAAGTATTGCCCGTTATGACGAAAAAAGCCAAAGAGTTTATTTCGGCAAACCGTGACCAGCCGTTTTTCCTCTATTTTGCCTTGCCTGCCCCTCATGCGCCGATTTTACCCTCCAAAGAGTTTCAGGGAAAGTCAGGCACCAACGCTTATGGTGATTTCTGTCTGATGTGTGATGATACGGTGGGGCAGATTCTGTCTCACTTACAAAAAGAAGGTCTGGAAGAGAACACCATTTTGATTTATACCTCTGATAATGGTTGTGCCCCCATTGCCAACATTCCAGAGCTGATTGCGCACGGACATAATCCCAGTGCCTGGTTCCGGGGGCATAAAGCCGACATTTATGAAGGCGGACATCGGGTACCTCTGCTCATTCGCTGGCCTGCGCTGATACGTCCCGGCACGCGGGTAGAAGAAACCGTATGCCTGTGTGATTTGATGGCAACCATGGCCGAAATTTTGCAAATTGAGCTTCCTGATAATATGGGAGAGGACAGTGTGAGCAATCTTTCTCTTTGGAAAGGAATTTCCGGTGCGATACGGGAGGCAACTGTCCACCACAGCGAAAATGGCTCTCTGTCTATCCGTAAGGGAAAATATAAACTGGAAATGTGTCCAGGCTCCGGGGGATGGAGTTATCCAGTGCCGGGAACACCCGATGAAGAAGGACTTCCTTCCATGCAATTATATGACCTCGAAAAGGACGCTGGAGAAACCACCAACCTGATTCAGGAGCTGCCGGAAATCGCCGAAGAATTGAAAACACTGCTGTTTCAATATGTTATTCAGGGCCGCAGTACGCCCGGCACTCCACAACCTAACAACGGCGTCCCGATTTGGGAAACGGTTCGTTGGATGGAGCAAATGGATAAGGAATGAGTATCATTCATTTTCTTTCCCTATTATATAAAGTAATGTTCTTGTACGGCTTGATTCCGTTTTGAAAGGAGCTACCTATGAGTACCGTCACCTATTTTCCCGCCGAAATTTCTGGCACACTGGCCATGCCGCCCTCCAAAAGCGCCGCCCACCGAGCCATCCTCTGCGCGGCGCTGGCAAAGGGAGTGAGCACACTTTTTCCCATTGATTCAAGCCAGGATATGTTCGCCACCATGGAAGCAGTGCAGGCTATGGGTGCGGTGGTTTCCTACAATAAAGAAAGCCGTATCCTCACTGTGGATGGTTCCCGCACCGGCACCATTCCCGCTGGGGAAATCCATTGCCGGGAGTCTGGCTCCACGCTGCGGTTTTGTATTCCGATTGCCGCAGTTTTGGGCATGGAAGCTACCTTTACCGGCAGCGGGCGGCTTCCTGAGCGCCCCATCGGCTGTTATCTGGACTGTTTGCCCGGCCACGGCGTTTCCTGCCATACAGAAGGAGGCCTTCCTTTCTCCATTTCCGGCAAACTCACCCCCGGAGAATTCATCTTGCCGGGAAACATCAGCTCTCAGTTTATCACCGGACTGCTGTATGCCCTGCCTCTGCTGGACGGCGACAGCCGATTGACACTTTCTACCCCGTTAGAGTCCGCCGGGTATGTGGACATGACCCTTTCTGCTCTCCACGATTTTGGCGTAAAGGTGCAGCCCATCGAAAACGGCTGGTTCATTCCCGGTGGACAGCAGTACCGTCCCGGACAGGTACAGGTGGAAGGGGACTGGTCACAGGCGGCGTTTTATCTGGCTATGGGCGCTCTTTCCGGTGGCCCCCTGACCCTCACCGGCCTGCGGAAGAATTCCGTGCAGGGCGACCGAGTCTGCGCAGAGCTGTTCCAAAAATTCGGCGCGGAAATTGCGTGGCATGGGGAATCCCTCACCGTTTCCAACCCAAAGGCAAAGCAAGATTTCTCCGGCCTTTCTGGGCAGGAGATTGACGCTTCCCAGGCGCCCGATTTGGTACCGGTTTTGGCGGCGGCGGCGGCCTGCGTACAGGGGGATACCCGCATTTATAACGCCCAGCGGCTCAAATTAAAGGAGAGCGACCGCCTTGCCGCCATGACCCAGTGCCTTTCCGCTTTGGGCGCGGATATCCGCGAAACCGAAGAAGGTCTGCTCATTCACGGCAAGCCCATTCTTACCGGCGGGGAGGCTCCGGGCTTTAACGACCATCGGGTACTCATGGCACTTTCGGCGGCGGCGCTCCGCTGTGAAGGCCCTGTCACCGTTACCGACGCGGAGAGCGTCAACAAATCCTATCCGGCCTTTTACCGGGATTACCAGTCCATAGGAGGGAACTGTCAATGTCATCCACTTGGGGAAACCATATAAAGCTGTCCATTTTCGGCGGGAGCCACACCGAGGCCATCGGCGTGGTGATTGACGGACTTCCCGCCGGGGAAACCATTGATTTTGACGCGATTTTGAGCCAGATGGCTCGCCGTGCACCGGGTCGCGACAAAAGCTCCACGCCCCGCAAAGAGAGCGATACCCCGCATATTCTTTCCGGCTTGCTGGATGGGGTGCTCACCGGTGCGCCGCTGGCGGCGGTGATTGAGAACACCAACACGCGCTCCAAGGATTACAGCGAACTAAAAGTCCATCCTAGGCCGGGTCACGCCGACTATACGGCTTCGGTGCGGTACAAAAACGCCAACGATATTCGGGGCGGCGGTCATTTTTCCGGACGGCTCACCGCCTGTATGGTGTTTGCCGGAGCGGTGTGCCGCCAGCTTTTGGAAAAGCGGGGTGTAGTTATTGGCGGTCATGTGCTGTCCGTGGGCAGTGTACAAGACGAAGGATTTGATTCGGTGAATGTTTCCAAAGAAGAACTTTCCGCCCTTTCCCAGCGGTATTTTCCGGTACGGGGAGAAGGCGTGGAGGAGGCTATGCGGCAGGAGATTGAAAGCGCGCGTATGGCGCAAGACAGTATCGGCGGCGTGGTAGAGTGCGCCGTGGTGGGAATGCCTGCCGGTATCGGCTCGCCCATGTTCGGCGGGGTGGAGAATGTGCTGGCTTCCATTATCTACGGGGTTCCCGCGGTAAAAGGCGTGGAATTTGGCGACGGATTCGGGGTTGCCACTCTGTACGGCAGCGAGAACAACGACCCGTATTATTACGATGAGGCGGGGAAGGTGAAGACCCGAACCAACCATGCCGGGGGAATTTTAGGCGGTATTACCACCGGGATGCCCATTGTGTTTCGGGCGGCGGTAAAGCCCACGCCCTCCATCTCCCGAGAACAGGATACAGTGGATTTGGTGACAGGGGAAAACGCCAAATTGTCCGTGCATGGAAGACATGACCCATGTATCGTGCCCAGAGCAGTGCCGGTGATTGAGAGTGCAGCAGCGATTGCGCTGCTAGATATGATGATGGACTAAAAAATAGGGGGAAACCATGCAAAATCAATTATGACATGCATTGATTTTGGGTTGGGAAGGAAAGTATAGAAACTATGACGATTCGAAAAATGACCCTAAAGGATTATCCGGCTGTTTCTGGAATGATGGAAGCCCTTCACCGCCTTCATGTGGAAAACCGTCCGGATTTATTCACACAGGCGATGTGCGAAAACTTTCAGGAAAAATATGAGGAAATGATACAGGACGATACTTGTATCCCGTTACTGGCAGAAGAAAACGGCTGTCCAATGGGATTTTGCATACTGTATATCCAGGAGCCCAGAGGAATCATGCTGCAAAAGTCGGCTCATATGGATGACCTGTTTGTCGCGGAAAATGCCCGGCACAAAGGCGTGGCGAAAAAGCTTTACAGAGAAGCGCAAACCCGGGCGCATGCCGCCGGAGCGGCTTGTATGACGC
>DYBQ01000005.1:47595-81673 GCA_019418545.1 Clostridiales bacterium
TTTGGGCGTTTAATGAACCGGCCATCGCTTTTTATCGCTCTATGGGAATGAAAGTCCGGAGTTATTTTCTTGAAAAGGAGCTGTAATACATGAATCCGTCGTTGCTGATACGAAAAGCAAAGGAAGAGGACCTTCGCGACGTGCTAACGCTGTATGCCCAGCTGGGAAATAATCCGTTCCCTCAAAATCTGGAAGAGGTACTGCCTGTTTGGCACCAGATTTTGGCCCAACCCGGTCATTTTGTCGTGGTGGCAGAAATAGAGGAAAAGCTGGTGGCTTCCTGCGTGTGCCAAATCATTCCCAATTTGACACACGGAATGCGCCCCTATGCGGTGATTGAAAATGTAGTCACCGATGAAGCTTTCCGCAGGCAGGGAATCGCAACGGCATGCCTGCATTTTGCACGAGAAAAAGCCCGTGCCGCAGGCTGTTACAAGCTCATGCTGTCAACCGGAAGCAAAAAGGAAGGGACTTTGCGGTTTTATGAAAAAGCTGGGTATAATCGCCAGGATAAAACCGCGTTTGTTCAGTGGCTGGAGCCTCATTCAAAGGGATAATCTAAAAATGAGCGGTTGCCGGTCATTTTGCAAAGATTTATATAATTTTTATAGTGATATACTCATTTTATCATAGAAAGGCGGTTCCATCATGGAATTAGCGGATATTCGAAAAGAAATCGACGAGATTGACAGTCAGCTTTTGCCTTTGTTTCTGCGCCGAATGAAGTGCGCCGAACAGGTAGCGGCTGTCAAAAAAGAGAAAAATCTGCCGGTTTTTAATGCCCAGCGGGAGCAGGAAATCCTGGACCGGGCGGCCGAAAAAGCCGGGGAATATGGGCAGGCCGTGCGGGGAATTTATAGTACCATGATGAGCGTTAGCCGGGAAAGACAATATCAGCTGCTGGAAAGCGGCAGCGCATTGCGGGAACTGACAGTTTCCAGTATGGAGAATCTTCCCACAGATGGGGCAAAAGTGGCCTGCCCCGGCGTAGTGGGAGCTTTTACCCATCGGGCAGCCTGCACAGTGTTTCCCAACGGAGAAATGACCTTTCATCCCCATTTTGAGCAGGTGTTCCAGGCCGTAGAGCAGGGCGCGGCGGATTTCGGCGTGATTCCCGTGGAGAACTCCTCCGCCGGTTCAGTGGTGGATGTATATGACCTGATTCTGCGCTACCGGTTTTATATTGTCCGGGCGGTGACGTTACCGGTACGGCACTTCCTCTGCGGCACTGAAAATTCCGAAGAGATTCAGATTGTCTTTTCCCATCCGCAAGCGCTGGCGCAGTGCTCTGATTTTCTGAATCAAAAGGGATGGAAAAAACAGGAGTACAGCAACACGGCTGCCGCTGCCAAAATGCTCTCGCTGGAACGGCTGCACCATGCCGCGGTCATCTGCTCCAAGGAAGCCGCCGAAAAATACGGCCTGACGGTACTGGAAGAAAACATTCAGAACGCCCGGGACAACTGCACCCGGTTTATCGTCATCAGCCGCACTCCTTGCCTTCCCCAAAACGCCGACAAAATCAGCCTGTGCTTCTCCCTGCCCAACACCCCGGGCGCATTGCATCAGGTGTTAGGACGCTTTGCTCTCAACGGCCTGAATCTGACAAAAATTGAGTCCCGTCCCATTCCCGGCAAGGCCTTTGAATACGATTTCTATCTGGATTTCACCGGGAATCTCCATGAATCCCACACGCTGGAACTGCTGTGTTCCCTGAGCGAGGAACTGCCGCGGTTCACTTTCCTCGGAAACTATTTAGAAACAAAGGAACTATAAAAACAATAGAAAGAAGGCATTTTGATGCAAGTCTCTTTTGAACCCGTACAAACACCGGAAGAAATCAATGCCATGTGTACCCTCGCTGCTGAAATTTGGGAAGAGCACTTCACTCCGATTCTGGAACCGGGGCAGGTACCCTATATGGTGGAGAAATTCCAGTCTGTTCCCGCTGTCACCAAACAGATTCAGGAAGGGTATGAGTACCGCCTGATTACGGTGGACGGCAAAGCAGCAGGTTACACCGGCTTCCACCCCGACGAAAACGGCAAGCTGTTTTTGAGCAAGCTTTATGTGCACAAAAATTTCCGCGGCACCGGCCTTGCTCGAAAAGCTTTTTCCTATTTGCAGGAACGCTGCCGCAAAGAGGGACTTTCTGCCATCTGGCTCACAGTGAACCGCTTTAACTCCCATACCATCGACATTTACCGTCACTTTGGATTTACCGTTATTCGGGAGGAAAAAAACGACATCGGCGGCGGTTACTACATGGACGATTATATCATGGAGGTGCCAGTGGAGAACTGACAATTTTCCACAGTGGTTTTTGGGCAAAACATGGGAAAGCACTCTACGCCATCCTGTTCCCTTGACTTTGTATCCTTCGGTATGCTATATTTGAAAAGCTGACATCAAAATACAGTGACAAACGAAGTTTGCAGGAAAAGCAGGGCATCTGCTGCCGAAGGAGCAAAACTCTCAGGCGTCCGGTTTCGGATGAGGACTGCAAATGGATGTGGCTCTGGAGAATGCCCAAAATAGGCTGCCGAAGGTGCAACGCGGAAAGCTTTCCGCGAAATCTCTCAGGCAAAAGGACAGAGTGGAAAAACCAAAAGGCGTGCCCTTTTGATACCGTTTTTCCATGAATTTCATTTTTTCAGAGCCAGAACCTTTTGTGGGTCTGGCTTTTTTCTTTGTTTGCACGAATGAGAAGGGATTGGAACAAATGAACATGGAACAGCTGGCCGAATGGGTCAGTATCATCAGCGACTTTGTATGGAATAACCTGCTGCTGTGGCTTCTGGTGGGAACTGGCATCCTGTTCACAATCAGAACCCGGTTTGTACAGGTGCGGAAGTTCGGAGAAGGCTTCCGCCGGCTTTTCAGTGGTTTTTCCCTGCGGGGCAAAAAAGCCGGTAAAGACGGTATGTCCTCTTTTCAGGCTTTGACCACCGCCATTGCGGCACAGGTTGGTACCGGCAACATCACCGGCTGTGCAACTGCTCTCTATTCCGGCGGCCCCGGCGCTATTTTCTGGATGTGGCTCTCCGCCTTTTTCGGTATGGCCACCATTTACGGCGAAGCCGTCCTGGCACAGAAGTTTAAATCCACCGACAGCTCCGGTGAGGTGAGAGGCGGCCCTATCTATTACATCAAGGCCCGTTTCCAGGGGAAATTCGGCAAGATTCTGGCTGGATTCTTCTCCATCGCCATTATTTTCGCTCTTGGATTTACTGGAAATATGGTACAGGCCAACTCCATCAGCTCTGCTTTCCAAACAGCTTTTGGTGTTCCCACCATAGTCGTGGGAATTGTTATCGCTGTGATTGCGGCCTTTATTTTCCTCGGCGGCGTGAGTCGGATTGCTTCTATCACTGAAAAGATGGTTCCCCTGATGGCCGTTTTCTATATTGTCGGCTGCCTGATTATTTTGGTCATCAACCGTGAGGCTCTTCTGGGTGCTATTCAGTCCATTTTTGTGGCAGCATTCGACCCTCAGGCAGTGCTGGGCGGCGTGGCTGGTATTTCTGTACGGGAAGCTATGCGTTACGGCGTAGCCCGCGGCCTGTTCTCCAATGAAGCCGGTATGGGCTCCACCCCCCACGCACACGCATTGGCCAAGGTGGAAAAGCCCCAGGACCAGGGCATTGTCGCCATGATTGGTGTGTTTATCGACACCTTTATTGTTTTGACTCTGACCGCTCTGGTTATTCTCACTTCCGGCCAGCTGCAGGCAGGTATGCCTGATGGCTTGCAGGGAACCGAACTGGCACAGGCTGCTTTTAACCATGCATTTGGTAGCTTTGGCAATGCGTTTGTAGCCATCTGTATGCTGTTCTTTGCCTTCTCCACCATTATCGGCTGGTACTTCTTCGGCGAAACCAACGTAAAGGCCCTTTTCGGAAACAAAGCCGTTAAAATTTATGCTGCCATTGTGGTGGTATGTGTGGTCATCGGCTCCACGCTGAAAGTCAATCTGGTGTGGAACCTCTCCGATTTGTTTAACGGCCTGATGGTGTTCCCGAACCTGATAGCATTGCTGGCGCTCTCCGGTATTGTGGCAAAAGCAGCAAAGGGACAGGATATTTTGAAAAAATAAGTTTTATACAAAAGGAACCGCTTCCCAGTGATAGGGAAGCGGTTCTTTTTTGTCATTTTATAAAAAATTACAGAATGCAGTAGGTTTCCATATATTTTTCCATGGCAGGAAGTACCTCGCCAAAGGTGCCCTGCTCTTTCAGGTACTCATAAATGTCCTGTACTGTTACCAGGGCATGAACCTGAATTCCAAACTCTTCCTGAACCTCCATAATGGCGGTTTTTCCCACCTCGCAGCGATTGACAGAGATGAACATATCCTTTACTTCCACGTTGCCGCAGGCTTTCAAAACCGGCATGGTTTCCCGAACAGCAGTTCCGGCAGTAATTACGTCTTCAATAATAATAATCCGGTCGCCATCCTTGGGCTTATATCCCACGATGCTTCCGCCTTCACCGTGGTCTTTCACTTCTTTACGGTTAAAGAAGTAGGGCTTATCAATGCCAAAATCTCGGGCAAGTGCGCCTGCAGCAGCTGTTGCCAGGGGGATTCCCTTATAGGCCGGGCCAAACATAGCATCAAACTGGTCGCCGCAGGTTTCTTTTACCAAAGCTGCATAGAATCTGCCCAGCTGGGAAATCTGTCCGCCGGTACGATAGTTGCCGGTGTTGACGAAATAGGGTGTATGGCGGCCGCTTTTGGTTATGAAACTGCCAAAACGGAGCACATCTGCTCCCATCATAAACTCAATAAATTCCTTTTTTGCAGGTGTCAGCATGGAAAACCGTCTCCTTTTCAGAAATCTGATAGTTTCATTATACCAGATATACCACAAAAATCTACTGTTTTTTCTTTTGTTGTGATGGAGTAGGCTGCAAATCTGTTTTTTCTCAGAGGAGTTCGGGAGGTTTGTGTAATAATTCATAAATTCTTATGATGCTCCTTGTTAAAAATGTTTCACAGCTTTATTATTTTCCGGTAAAATTACCAATACATCCCAAATGAATCAAGCGTTTCTTACAAATTTGATTTTTTTTAGCAAAATTTATAGAAAATCGATTTCATATATGATATGATGGTAACAGGAAATCGATTTCACATGTGCGGATTCAAATGAAAAAGAAATGGTTGCAAGGAGGAACAAGTATGGATTATCAAAAAACAGCCAGCCTGATTAAAGAATATGTAGGCGGCCCTGATAACATTGAAAGCGTGGCCCATTGTGCAACGCGGCTGCGTTTGGTGCTCAAGGATGACAGTAAGCTGCAAAAAGACAAGGTGGAAAAGGTAGAGGGCGTTAAGGGCGCATTTGTCAATTCCGGCCAGTTCCAGATTATTATTGGCCAGGGCGCGGTGAATAAGGTGTATGATGCCTTCGTCAACACGGGGGATATTCATCAGGCCAGCGCGGAGGAACAGAAAAAGGCTGCTGCTCAAAAGCTGAATTGGTTCCAGCGGTTTGCCCGTACCCTGTCTAACATTTTTGTCCCAATTATCCCTGTAATCGTAGCCAGCGGCGTTTTGATGGGCCTTTTGGGAATGCTGAGCAACTTTGGCGTAATTTCCGCAGATACAGGCGTTTACAAGCTGCTGGACATGATTTCCAATGCAGCGTTTACCTTCCTTCCTGTTTTGATTGCCTATAGTGCGGCAAAAGAATTTGGATGTAACCCTTATTTGGCAGCTATTTTGGGCGCGATTATGATTCACCCCAATTTGCAGAATGCCTGGACCATGGGCACCGCTGGTGTGGAAACCCAGTATCTGGATTTCTTCGGCTTCCAAGTGGCGGCTATTGGCTATCAGGGACAGGTTTTGCCGGTGCTGATTGCTGTTCTGCTCATGGCTTTCCTGGAAAAGCGGATTCACAAGATTATGCCAAACTGTTTGGATTTGCTGCTAACTCCCTTCTTTACCCTGCTGATTACTGCGGTAGCAACATTCTTTGTGATTGGACCTGTGGGACGCTGGATTGGCGATGGCATTTCCATCGGTCTGCAGTATCTCTATAACAACCTTGGCCCGGTTGCCGGCCTGATTTTTGGCGGAACCTATTCTCTGATTGTGATTACTGGTATGCATCACAGCTTCCATGCAGTGGAAACTGGATTGCTTGCCAATCCTTCTATCGGCATCAACTTCCTGCTGCCTATCTGGTCCATGGCAAATGTGGCACAGGGCGGCGCAGCACTG
Source organism: Clostridiales bacterium (assembly GCA_019418545.1). Taxonomy (GTDB): domain Bacteria; phylum Bacillota; class Clostridia; order Oscillospirales; family Acutalibacteraceae; genus Heritagella_A. Next base: position 53,825 of record DYBQ01000005.1, read on the forward strand.
GCGGTATATTGCAAGACCAAGAACAAGACCCTCAAAGCAGTAGCAGCTCCCGCTTCTTTCTCTTGCCTGCTGGGCATTACGGAAGCAGCTATTTTTGGCGTCAACCTCAAGCTGGTAAAACCGTTTATCGGCGCCTTGATTGGCGGTGCATTGGGCGGTTTCCTGGTAGTGTTTGCCGGAGTTGGCATGAATGGCATCGGTGTAACGGGAATTCCTGGGCTGGCTCTGGTTGCGCCGCAGTCCATGCTGATGTATATTATAGGTATGGCCGTCGCCTTTGTGGGAGCTTTTGTGGCAACATGGCTCCTGGGCTTTAAGGAGGAGGCAGACGCATAATATACGGTAAGTGAGTTGATGTACATGCGAATTAAAGACATTGCCAAAATGGCGGGCGTAGCGCCCTCCACGGTGTCCCGGGTGCTGAATAACTCCGGTTATATCAGTGCGGAAATTCGGGAAAAGGTGGAAAAAGTGGTGAAAGAAACCGGGTATGTCCCAAATCAGATTGCCCAGTCTCTCAAGCGGCAAAGTACCCGTACCATTGGTATTATCATCCCACAGATTGCATCCGAAACCATGTCCAGGCTGGTAGAAGCAGCGTATGGCTGCTGTAACCGCAGAGGCTATCGGATTTTGCTGGAAAATACCCAGCTAAGCAGTCAGCGGGAAATTGAATGTCTGAAAAGCCTGTACCATCAGCAGGTGGAAGGAATCCTCCTCATGTCCGTAGGACTGACGGCAGAGCACGGAAATGTGATTCGGCAGCTGGATATTCCGGTGATTGTTACCGGCCAATATATGGATGGTCTGTGCTGTTATACCCATGATAACCGCAGCGCGGCTCGGGATATGGTGCTGCGGATGGCCCAAAAGGGCAGAAAGCGGATTGCTTTGCTTAATGTTGCTATTGAAGAGGATAATTCCATTAAAATTCAGCGTGAACTGGGATATCGGGACGCGCTGGCAGCAGCAGGCCTTTCCTTTGAGGAAAGCCTGACCGCCTATGGGGCCTTCAGCATCGAATCGGGCAAGGAGATGATGAAGGCCCTGTGGGAAAATAATAATCCCCGCCCCGATGCGGTTTTTGCCGTAACCGATAAAATTGCCATTGGCGCCATGGAATATCTGCGGCAGCAGGGAGTGAATGTGCCTGGAGAGTGCATGGTGGCCGGAGTTGGCAACAATAAGCTGTCTGAGTTTGTGCTGCCCCCGCTGTCTACCATTGAATTTTTCTATGATGAGTTGGGGAGTCTGGTAACAGACAGTCTGCTTTCTGCGGTAGAATCCGGTGAATCGGTGCAAGGGGTGCATATCATGAGGCATTGTATCATAGAAAGGGAAAGCACAAATGGAAAAAATCCTGATACTGGGGGAGCTGCTGATTGATTTTATTCCCGAAGAAAAAGGGCTTCCTCTCAAAAATGTTGAAAAATTTTGCCGTGCCGCAGGCGGTGCGCCGGCCAATGTAGCCGCCGCTGTCAGCCGTTTGGGAGGGAATGCCGCGTTGGTTTCCAAGGTAGGGGAAGATGCTTTTGGCGACTTTCTCACAGAAGAACTGTCCCGGTGTGGTGTGGACACCTCCTTCCTTTTCCGAACCCACAGTGCGCCGACTGCGCTGGCGTTTGTCTCTCTGGACAAAAATGGAAACCGGGATTTCAGCTTTTATCGGAATCCCTGCGCAGACCTGCTTTTAGACGAAGAAGAGATTACACCGTCTCTTTTTTGTGATTGTGGAATGCTTCATTTTGGCTCTGTCAATCTGGTGGAATCCCCAGCCAAGCGTGCCCATTATAAAGCAGTTTCCATGGCAAAGGGGAGAGGGATTCCGGTAAGCTTTGACCCAAACCTTCGTCTGCCCTTGTGGAAGTGTGCAGACGATTGCTATCGAGCTGTCCATGAGTTTTTGCCGATGGCGGATATTGTTAAAATTTCAGATGACGAGCTGGAATTCCTTTTTGAAACCAACAAGCCTGAAAAAGCCGCTGAAAAGCTGTTTTCTATGGATTGCAGGCTGTTTCTCTATACCAAGGGGAAAGATGGGGCACAAGCCTTTACCCCAAAGGGAGAGGTGTCTGTCCCCAGTTTTCCGGTGTCCGTAGTTGATACCACGGGAGCTGGCGATTCGTTTACCGGCGCCATGCTGTATTGCCTGGTGTCGGGCAAGGAAAATCTATGCCAGCTGGAAACAGACCGTCTAAAAGAATATTTGCGTTTTGCCTCTTTGTATGCCGCGTGTACCACCACTCGCCGGGGCGGCGCATCCGCTATGGCTACTATGGAGGAAACAGAGGGATTTTCCAGGAGGTTTTGCATATGAGCTATCGCCAGCGGTTTCATCTTATGCCAGAAACCGGATTTCTGAATGACCCCAACGGACTTTGCTGGTTTCAGGGAGAATATCATATTTTTCATCAGTATGCACCGGAAGGGCTTTCGGGCCCCAGAGGGTGGGGACACTATTCCACCCGGGATTTCTGCACCTATCATAATGACGGCACAGTCATTCGTCCCGATACCCGTTGGGATGGAAACGGCGCCTATTCCGGCTCTGCTTTGACGGATGATGGCGAACTGGAATTATTTTATACCGGTAATGTCCGTCAGCCCGGAGACCACGATTATATCCAAAGCGGCCGGGAGCAGAACCTTTTGTATACGGTTCGGCATGAAGACGGGAGCTTTTCTCCCAAAGAGCTGCTTATGACCAATGAGGACTATCCTTCCGACTGCTCCTGCCATGTACGTGACCCCAAGGTTTGGAAGCAGGATGGAATTTATTATATGGTGTTGGGAGCACGAACCCGAGAAGATAAAGGCGAAGCGCTGCTGTATACATCACAGGATAAAAAACACTGGCAGCTAAAAAAGGTATTTACCCAGCCTGGAATGGGCTATATGTGGGAGTGCCCGGATATGTTTTCCCTTGGAGCAGTGGAGTTTTTGTGCTGCTGTCCCCAGGGGGTGGAACCCCGGGGAATGGAATTTCAAAATGTCTATCAAAGCGGCTATTTCCGAATCGAAAACGGCAGCCTTTCTCCGTTTGTGGAGTTTGATAGGGGATTTGATTTTTATGCGCCCCAAACATTTTTGGCGCCGGACGGCCGGAGAATCCTGATTGGCTGGTTTGGCCTTCCCGATGTTCCCTATGGCAATCCGACCATGGAGGAAGAAGGCTGGATTCACTGCCTGACTTTGCCGAGAGTATTGAAGGAAGAGGGTGGCAGAATCATCCAGGAGCCTGTGGAGGAACTGAAAGCCCTTCGTAAGGACAGCATGACTTTTCAGCCGGAAAATGATATCCTGCATCTGCTTCCCGACATACACTGCGAGCTGGAAGTGTGCTTTGATGGTCCAGCAGACAGCTTTACTATTTCCTTGCGGAAAGATGCCAGCCTGCGGCTGGAAGCCGGTGTGCTCACACTTTCTCTTGGTGCAAGTGGACAAGGTCGGATTAGCCGTTCCTGCCAAAGCGGGCCCATTGAGAAAGTGCGCATTTTTAGCGACAGTTCCTCTTTGGAAATTTTTACAGGGGGAGAAACCTTTTCCACCCGTCTGTATGAGGGTGCTTCTTCTAATCATGAATTCCCATTCCGAATTCATTCACCGTCGTCCAGCACAGTTACCTGCTATTTGCTGGATAGCTTCCATTATATGTAACAGCAAGTCTTTTCATCATAACAAACAGGCTGCGGGCAGTTCTTTTCTGTCCGCAGCCTGTTTTATTTTTCCAGTTCTTTTTGATATGCCCGGGGAGAGCGGCCATAGCGCCGCTTGAACATGCGGGAAAAGCTGAATATATCCGGGTATCCCACTGCCACAGCCGCTTCTCCCGGAGAATAGCCATGTTCGGCCATTAGCTGGCAGGCTTTCTCCATCCGGCAGTCAATGAGAAATTCCTGAGGGGATTTGCCCATTTTTTTTCGAAAAAGGGTGCTGAAATAGGAGCGGTTTAAATTCAGCTTTTCTGCCAACTCCTGAATCGAAATTTCTCGCATATAGTTACTTTCCAGATAGGCTTTGGCAAGCTCAATATAGTTTTCTTCTCCCTTCTGTTCTTCAGAAAGGATTGATAACAGCTGATAAATTTTTCCGCATAAAAACAGTTCCCTTCCTTCCCCCATTTCAGCAGCTTCTTTTAGGGAAAAGAAAAGGGCGCTGCACCGGGAGGCGCTCAGCACATATTGCTCATGCAGGCATGAAGGAAGCTGGATGTTGGAAGTAAACCCCACCCAGATATATTCCCATGGCTCAAGACTGTCTGCCTGATAACGGGTAACTTCAAAGGGGCGGATAACAAATATCTGTCCAGCACGGACAGGGTGTTCTATCCCATTTACAGTGTAGACACCTTTGCCCCGGATAATGTAGTGAAAGAGCCAGTAGAAACGGGTTGCCGGGCCAAAGGAATGCCCTGGGCTGCATGTTTGCCAGCCGCAGTTAATAGGGTTAATATCCCTCCATTGGCGGTTTAACAGGAATACTTCATTAGCCATGGTTTTCCCCCTTTATAAACCGAAAATATTATATACGGATGATGGTCATTTAACTTTTTTAAATTAAAAAGTTTTTAAAATAATACAACATTTTACCATGTTTTCCTCACATGATGCAATAGCCCTTTTGTGCAGTTAATGGTACAATATGGCTGCCATCTATCATAAGGTGCAGGCACAATAGTGAAGAAAGATAAAAAAGCTTCAGGAGGAATTTTCGATGAATAAAATTACTTTTATGGGAGCAGGCAGTACCGTGTTTGTCCGTAATGTGCTTGGAGACTGTATGTGTACACCGGCCTTGCGGGACTGGGAGTTTTCGCTGTATGACATTGACCCAGTCCGTTTGCAGGAAAGTTATGAAATTATTTCTGCCATGAATGAAACCAAAGGCGGGTATGGAAAGGTTACAGCTCATTTGGGCGTGGAAAACCGAAAAGAAGCGCTGCGGGGGGCTAAATTTGTAATCAACGCCATTCAGGTGGGGCTGTATGACCCATGCACTATCATTGATTTTGAAGTGCCCAAAAAGTATGGCCTGCGCCAGACCATCGGCGATACTTTAGGAATTGGCGGCATTATGCGTGCCCTGCGTACCATCCCCGTGATGGATGACTTTGCCCGGGATATGCAGGAGGTGTGCCCTGATGCTCTGTTCCTAAATTATACGAATCCCATGGCCATGCTGTCCGGCTATATGCAGCGCTACACCGGAATTGAGACGGTAGGGCTGTGCCACAGTGTACAGGTGTGCTCTGAGACTTTGCTGAAGGAATTGGGAATGGAAGACCAGCTGGAGGGCCGCCGGGAGCTGATTGCCGGCATTAACCACATGGGATGGCTGCTGGAGCTGAGAAACAGAAATGGTGAGGATTTATATCCAGAAATTCGCCGCCGTGCCCGAGAAAAGAACTTGGCTGCCATGATGGAGGGGGCCGAAAAGCACAATGACATGGTGCGCCTGGACTATATCCACCGATTTGGCTATTACTGCACCGAATCCAGCGAGCATAATTCCGAATACAATATGTTCTATATTAAATCTAAATATCCAGAGCTCATCGAGCGTTACAACATCCCTCTCGATGAATATCCCCGCCGCTGCGTGAGCCAGATTGAGGGGTGGGCAAAAGAACGCGACGAACTTCGCACAGCCAAAAAGCTGGACCACGAGCGTTCCCGGGAGTATGCCTCTTATATTATGGAGTCCATTGTGACCAATACCCCCTACAAAATTGGCGGAAACGTATTGAATACCGGAAATCTGATTGAAAATCTGCCAGCTGATGCCTGTGTAGAAGTCCCCTGCCTTATCGACGGAATGGGAGTGCATCCCTGCCGGGTTGGCCGTCTGCCGGTGCAGTGTGCCGCAATGAATATGACCAATATCAATGTGCAGCTGCTGACCATTGAAGCTGCCGTAACCCGGAAGAAGGAGCACATCTACCAAGCTGCCATGCTGGACCCCCATACCGGCAGTGAGCTGGACCCGGATACCATTGTAAAGATGGTGGACGACCTCATCGAAACTCACGGAGACTGGCTGCCGAAATATCACTGATAGTACAGAAAAGCAAAAGGCCCGCAAACTGGTTTTTCCAGTCTGCGGGCCTTTTTACAGATACAATTATTTCTTTTCGTCAAACATATCCTTTAGTTTTTCGAAAAAGTTTTTGCGTTTCTGATAGCTTTTATCTTCTACGCCCTTGTCGAATTCCCGAAGAATTTCCTTTTGCTTTTGGCTCAGGTTGCGGGGGACTTCCACCGTTACGCGCACATACTGGTCGCCGCGGCCTCTTCCGCCCAATACCGGAATGCCCTTACCCTTGAGCTTGAATACATCGCCGGGCTGAGTGCCTTCGTGTACCTGATAGCTGACTTTGCCGTCCAATGTGGGAACGGTAACCTCGGCGCCCAAGGCTGCCTGTGTAAAGGTGATAGGCATTTCACACCAAACGTCGTTGCCCCGGCGCTCAAACAGAGTGTGGGGACGGACAGTTACATAGACATGTAAATCACCATTGGGACCACCGTTGCGGCCTGCATCGCCATGGCCGGGGATATTCAGCACCTGCTCATCGTCGATACCGGCAGGGATTGTAATTTCCACGGTCTTTTGGCGGCGAATGCGCCCGGTGCCGTTGCAGTCCTTACAGGGAGAAGAAATCACCTTACCGGTGCCATGGCACCGGTCGCACCCACGGGAGGTCTGTACCACACCAAATGGGGTGCGCTGGCTGATGCGTACCTGTCCAGTACCGCCGCACTGAGGGCAGGTTTGGGGCTGGGTGCCTTTGGCAGCGCCGCTGCCGCCGCAGGTTTTACAGGTTTCAATTTGCCGGTAAGTAACTTCTTTTTTGCATCCCTTGGCAGCTTCCTCAAAGGAAATTGTCACCACGGCTTCGGTATCGCCGCCACGGCGCGGAGCGTTGGGGTTAGCACGGCGTGAACCGCCGCCAAATCCGCCGCCAAAGAAGCTGTCGAAAATATCTCCAAAATCCACGCCCATGCCGCCGGTAAAGGGGCTTCCGCCGCCTGCACCGCCGCCAAAGTTTGGGTCAACGCCTGCATGGCCAAACTGGTCATAACGGGCGCGCTTATCCTTATCAGACAGCACTTCATAAGCTTCATTAACTTCCTTGAATTTCGCCTCGGCCTCTTTATCGCCGGGGTTCAAATCGGGATGGTATTTTTTGGCCAGCTTACGGTAGGCCTTTTTGATTTCATCATCAGAGGCGTTTTTGGGTACCCCCATGACCTCATAATAATCTCGTTTATCAGCCATTTCTACCCATTCCTTTCTCAAAACAGCGGGATTTCCCCGCCGAACCTCCGGCTATACCGGCTTTCAGGGGAACTCCTTACACAAAGCATGGGGCAGCAGATGCCGCCCCGTGCCCAAAGAAACCCTGCTAAGGATTTTGTATCACTTACTTGTTGTCGTCCACGTCTTTAAAGTCTGCGTCATACACATTACCATCGTTGCCAGAAGCAGCGCCGGGAGCCTGCTGAGTGGGGTCAACGGGCTGGCCTTGGGGAGCAGCTGCCTTATACAGCTTCTCGCTTACAGCATACATGGCCTTCTGCAAATCGTCGCTGGCGCTCTTGATGGTATCCATGTTGTTGGCGGCTACAGCGTCCTTCAGCACCTTGACCTTAGCTTCCAAATCGCTCTTGTCGGCAGCATCCATCTTGTCGCCGCTGTCGGTAATCAGCTTCTCAACGGTGTAGCACAGGTTTTCAGCTGCATTCTTGGCGTCCACTTCTTCACGGCGCTTCTTATCCTCGGCAGCAAACTGCTCAGCCTCACGAACAGCCTTGTCGATATCTTCCTTGCTCATGTTGGAGCTGGAAGAAATGGTGATGTGCTGTTCCTTGCCGGTGCCCAAATCCTTAGCGGAAACATTTACGATGCCGTTGGCGTCGATGTCGAAGGAAACCTCAATCTGGGGGATTCCGCGGGGAGCGGGAGCAATGCCGTCCAGCTTGAAGATACCCAGCTGCTTGTTATCGCGGGCGAATTCACGCTCGCCCTGCAGAACGTTGACCTCAACCTGGGTCTGGCCGTCAGCAGCAGTGGAGAAAATCTGGCTCTTTTTGGTGGGGATGGTGGTGTTACGCTCGATAACCTTGGTCATCACGCCGCCCATGGTCTCAACGCCCAAGGACAGGGGAGTAACGTCCAGCAGCAGCAGGCCTTCAACCTCGCCGCCCAGAACGCCAGCCTGCAGAGCAGCGCCGATGGCAACACATTCGTCGGGGTTGATGCCCTTGAAGGGCTCTTTGCCGATAAAGTTCTTAACAGCTTCCTGAACAGCGGGGATACGGGAAGAACCGCCCACCATCAGAACTTTGTTGATATCACCAATCGACAGGCCGGAGTCGGACAGAGCCTGACGAACCGGGCCCATGGTCTTTTCTACCAAATCGCTGGTCAGCTCGTTGAACTTTGCACGGCTCAGGGTCATATCCAGGTGCTTGGGGCCGGTAGCGTCGGCGGTGATGAAGGGCAGGTTGATGTTGGCGGTGGTCATACCGGACAGCTCAATCTTTGCCTTCTCAGCAGCTTCCTTCAAACGCTGCATAGCCATCTTATCGCCGGACAAATCTACGCCGGTCTCCATCTTGAAGGAGCTTACCAGCCAATCCATGATGCGCTTGTCGAAGTCATCGCCGCCCAAACGGTTGTTACCAGCGGTTGCCAAAACTTCCTGCACACCGTCGCCCATCTCGATGATGGACACATCGAAGGTACCGCCGCCCAAGTCATACACCATGACCTTCTGCTCGTCGCCCTTGTCGATGCCATAGGACAGTGCAGCTGCGGTAGGCTCGTTGATAATACGCTTAACATCCAGACCAGCAATCTTACCGGCATCCTTGGTTGCCTGACGCTGTGCATCGGTGAAATATGCGGGAACAGTAATCACAGCAGAAGTGACAGTCTCGCCCAAATAAGCTTCTGCGTCGGTCTTCAGCTTTTGCAGAATCATTGCGGAAATCTCTTGGGGGGTATACTGTTTGCCATCGATGCTTACTTTATAATCGGAACCCATTTCTCTTTTAATAGAAGAAACCGTGCGGTCGGGGTTGGTGATGGCCTGACGCTTTGCTACCTGGCCAACCATACGCTCGCCATTTTTGGAAAATGCCACAACGGAAGGAGTGGTGCGGGCGCCTTCAGCGTTCGCAATCACAACAGGCTCGCCGCCTTCAATTACGGCAACACAGGAGTTTGTAGTACCAAGGTCAATACCAATCGTCTTAGACATAATTCATTACCTCCATGTAATGTGTATTTTCTGTCATAATACTCTATCATATATATTATTTAGGGAATATTTTTACTTATCTATGGAAAAAAGCTAATTGGCTACTTGCACCATTGCGTGGCGAACAACTTTATCGCCTAACATATAGCCTTTTTGAAATACAGCACTGATAACATTGATTTCCAGGTTTTCATCCTCAATATGAGAAACCGCATTGTGAAGCTCAGGATTAAATTCATCTCCCACATTTCCCATAGGTGTTACGCCCAGCTTTTTGAGGGATTCCAGGAATTGGGTTTGGACCATTTCCACACCTTTCATCAAATCTTCCACGGTGCATTCCTTTTGCGCCAGCGCCCGCTCCAGATTATCCGCTACCGGAAGCATTCCCTTAATAGCTGCGGAAGTGCCGTCGCCATAGATGGCGGCTTTTTCACGCTCGGTGCGCTTGCGGAAGTTATCATATTCCGCCCGGGTGCGCAGATACTGGTCTTTTAGAGCTGCCAGTTCTTTCTGCGTCTTTTCCAGCTCCGCCTGTACTTCTTCCAGTTCCTTACGAGAAACCTTTCGGCCCTTTTTTTCTTCTTTCTGAGGCTCAGCAGCCTCTGTTTCAGAAGGATTAGGAACATCCGGCTCCTGTACAGGTTCCTTTTTGATATCCTGTTCTGCCAAAACGCTCGCTCCTCTCAGCACAATCTATCATTCATAACAGTTCTATTCCTCCCGCATCAAAACCGTGAGCATTTTACCCACTGCCTGTGACAGATAGGAAAGATGAGAAATTACTTTTGCATATTCCATTCGTGTTGGTCCAATCACTGCCAACGCACCGGCATCCTGTCCGCCCACTGCATACCGGGAAATCACCACGCTGGAACCGGCCAGTTCCGGTGTCCGGCTTTCCTGACCAATGAGTACCCGGATACTTCCTGGTTCCTGTACCAGCAAATCCACGACCTCACGGGGACGTTCCAAAAAGTCCATCACCCGCCGGGCGGTGCCCCGTTCGTATTCGGGATAAAACAGAAGGTTCATCTGACCACTTTGGCAAACTGCCGTTTCTCGGGTATCCTCTGCCACATCAAGCAGTGCCATGAGCGCTGAGGACATCAGCATGGCCATCTCGCCCAGCGAAACCGCCAGCGACTGGATAAAGGCCGGCGTAATATCGGCTACAGGGCGGTTCATCAGCTTTTCATTGAGAATTCGGAAAAAAACCCGGAGCATTTCGGGGTTCAAATCGAAATCGCAATGGAAAATCCGGTTTTTCATGGTCCCCGCTGATGACATAAGCAGCAGCATCGCCGTACGGCGGCTGGTTTGCACAAACTGTATGGCACGGATATAGGCAGTGCGTCCGCTGGGGGTAGTGGAAACTGCGGCAAAACGGGTAACGCTTGCCAATGCTTGCGTCGCGTTGGCCATCAGCTTTTCGGGGTCGCAGGCGTTGGTTATCAGCATGGAATCCAGCAATCTTTTTTCCACAGGTTCTAAAGCCTTTGTTTCCATCAACCTGTCTACATACAGCCGATACCCTTTTTGAGAAGGTACGCGGCCTGCGGAAGTGTGCGGCTGTTCCAAAAGTCCCAACAGAGAAAGCTCTGCCATTTCGTTTCTAACGGTTGCAGAGGAGACTCCCAGCTGGGCGGCAATTCCTTTTGAGCCAACCGGCTCGCCGGTTACCACATAGGCATTCACCACCGCCGCAAGGATTTTCTCCCTGCGTGTACTCAGCTCCATTCTCCTCACCTCTGTTGATTTGATTTAGCACTCTTTTGCTTTGAGTGCTAAACCTTGTCTATACTCTACCACTCTCTTCTAGAATTGTCAAGTTTTTATTTGTAAATGATTTGTGAAATCCCGATATTCTTCTGAATCTCTATAGATGCATTTCCTTTAGGATAATACTATTGTGCCCCTCCGCCGCCGAAAATGCATTTTTCAATAAAAAAGCCATCCTGCCGCAGTGACAGAATGGCTTTTGCATGTAGCTCGTACTTATTCTTTTTCCAATTCAGCTTTTATTTTCGAAATTTTCTCGTGGATTACCGGCATCAGGCTGCTGGATTCAATATACTGAGGACAAATCCCTTCACATTTCCGGCACTTGCGGCATGCGTCTGCCAATGTATCCAGAGCGTAATATTTTTTAACGGTTTCTTCCCGGGAATCATTGACTGTTTGATTATAGATTTCATAAATGCCGGGAATATCCAGCCCAAATGGACATGGCATACAATAGGCACAGCCGGTGCAGGGAACCAGCGCCATCTTCTGATAAACCTCCCGGGTTTTGTCCAGCATGGAAAGCTGCTCCTCAGAAAGCATCCCGATAGAGGAACGGCCTGCATAGGTAAGGTTCTGTTCCACCATCTCTTCGCTTCCCATACCGCTGAGGACAACGGAGACCTCGGGACGGTTCCACAAAAAGTCCAGCGCCCATTCCACTGGCGTGCGGCTGGAGCACAGGTGTTCTTTTACCTGCGGGCTCAAATTGGCGAGCTTTCCGCCAAGCAGGGGCTCCATAATCACAATGCCCAGTCCCTTGGCAGCGGCGGCTTCCAATCCCCGAAGGGTTGCCTGGTTCTCTACATCAATATAGTTCATCTGGATTTGGCAGAAATCCCACTCATCAAAGCCATTGAGAATTTCCAGAAAAGCTTCTTCATTATCGTGGAAAGAGAAACCGATAAATCGGATTTTCCCTTCATCCCGGGCTTTTTTCATTTTGGAAAGAAGGTCGAATTTGAGCACCTTATTTCTCCATGTATTCAGACTCAAAGCGTGGAGCAGGTAGAAATCAATATGGTCAGTTTGCAGCCGCTCAAGCTGATTGTTAAGAAATGTATCAAAATCCTCTTCTTTTTCCACTGCAAACACAGGCATTTTGGTTGCCAGATTTACTTTTTCCCGATATCCGTCCTGCAAAGCCTTACCCACCAACGGTTCACTGGCTTCATGATGATAAAAATAGGCGGTGTCGATATAATTCACGCCAGTGTCAATGGCATGGCGAAGCATCCCAATCGACCGCTCCTCATCAATACAGCTGTCGGGCTGCCCTTCTGGGACGGGAAAACGCATACAGCCAAAACCCAAAGCGGAAACCATCACACCGGTATTTCCCATTTTCCGATACTGCATGTAAATCGCTCCTCTCAATATTCTGATTCATACTGCAGTGATATTTTTATTGTATCATGAGGATTCCATCTTTTCAAGGACAGGAAATCTCTTTAAAATCCAAAGTTTTTCACCAATCGACGTGAAATGTTGAAAGAAAATCTTTTGTTGAAAATTCCCACATTTCATTCCTGATTTCGACAATCTTCCCTGAAAGAATCTGTTATAGTATAGGTGGAAATTGATAGAACCAGGCGAAAGAGATAAAAAGGTGCCGGGACATTCTCCGGTGGTTGAAAATTGCCGGTTCTCCAACACTTGTGCGGCAATGAAAGGAGCAGTCTATTATGGAAAATAATCAAACCTGCAGCAGAGAATATACACTTTTATTTAATGGGATTACTGACACCATCAACCAGCTGGAGTCTCTTTTACTCCGCTTAAAACGGATGCAGGCAGAAGCAGAAGATTTATATCTTTCACACGAAGAAGAAACCGAAAATCCCGAAGCATAAACGCAATCATAATTTAAAAACCCGGGCCTCTCAGAAGTTGCTGAGAAGCCCGGGTTTTTATAAATTCATTTGTTAACCAATATCTTCCTGTGTAAGAATAGAAACACCGTTGCTCTGTAAAATTTCAATTCCGCGTTCCACTTCATCAGTGCGAATAATAATCGAGGCTTTCCCGCTGTCCTTGCTGACAAATGCATACATATATTCCACACTGATTTTGGAATCGGCCAAAATCCGCATGGCTTTCGCAAATTCGCCCGGCCGGTCGCTGATGCCCATCATAATCACACTGGTAATAGAAACAGTCATGCCGGCATCTTTCAAAACGGCTTCGGCTTGTGCAGGTTTGTCTACAATCAGCCGAAGTATACCAAAATCCCGGGTATCGGCAATCGTAAGAGCGCGAATATCAATTCCTGCTTTTGCAATGGCTTCTGTAATTTCGGCCAATCGACCTGATTTGTTTTCTACAAAAACGGAGAGCTGTTGTACCTGCATGAATATTCCTTCCTTTCATATCCAAATATATATTTATGGAGCTTTCGGACTGATTTCCGGTCAATTGTCTGTAAGTCTATTATACAGGGGCTTTTTTATGGATGCAAGGGGAAGAAAAAACGTTTTGAAAATAGAGGATTATATAATGAAATAAAAATTACAACTTTGATGCAAGTTTTTGTTTTTTCTGATACATTTGGGGGTTACAATACTCTTATAAAATTGGTGAGGAAGTGAATCAGCATGAAGCATGTCAAAAAAAGAGGAAAAAAAACACTTATGGGAGAGTTGGCATCTGCGACACTGATTCTTCTGTTTTTTAGTTTTATAACATTGTGGGTGAATAAGTTATCAACTAATGCGGCAATCCCTGTAACGGCAATCAATCAAAATTCTTCGCAGCAAGAAGAAATCTCAACAAAATTGGGAAAGAATTTTGAAAACCCAGAAGATACAATACTGGATGTGCCGTACTTGTCACAAGAGGGTATCCTTCCTACTGGATGTGAAGTGACCAGTGCGGCAATGGTTTTACAATATTGGGGAGTGGATATAAGACCAGAAGCCTTAGCCGATATGCTTCCATGTGAGTATTTGTTTTGGGAGGATGGATTGCTATATGGACCAGACCCCAATGAATTTTTTGTAGGTTCTCCCTTTGACCCGAACAGTTACGGTTGTTATGCGCCGGTAATAGCTTCCGTTATTCCAGAAGCAGACGATTCTATGACAACCCAAGTGCTTAGTCATACATCTCTTGAAGAGTTATATGAGAAATATGTATTACAGGGAATCCCGATACTCATATGGTGCACAATACAAATGTTAGAATCCAGCGATGGGACAAGCTGGATTTTACCAGACGGTGAAGAATTTGTCTGGCGGCGTAATGAGCATTGTATGGTACTGATAGGGAGAAAAGGGGAGGATTATATTTGTTTAGACCCCTATGAAAGTATTGGTCAGCGTGCTATAGATGGAGAACTTTTGGAAAAACGGTATCAAGAATTGGGTGAACAGGCTGTAGTTGTTTTGCCTAAAGAGGAAGTAATGGAATAAACGAACAAAACTGAAACACAGAAAATATAGCTAAGGCTTTAGGAAAAAATATAAAAATCCAATGTGGGACTTTGATTCCTGCATTGGATTTTTATATTTTTATACGATTTTAAAATAAGACATTCGAAATTGGCTTTGTAATTTAAAACAGATTCAAACTGATACACTGTCAAGATAAAAATTATACTTGGATTCTTCGTTGCCGCTAAGATGCTTTTGCCTGTATTCTTTTGGCGTAAGACCCGTGTTTTGCAAAAAAACAGTATTAAATGTTCTTACTGCAGAAAAACCGGATTCATAACAAATTGTGGTGATGCTTTTGTTGGTAGTGGTTAACATTTTTTTGGCGGCCTTAATTCGCAATAGATTTACATACTGATTAAAATTCAACTGTAGCTGATTGGCAAAAAATTTAGATATTTTATACTTACTAATCCCTAACTCCTTAGAAACCATTTCAAGGGTGAGCTTTTTAGCTATATTTTTGGAAATGTAATCCATAATATGCGGGGCCAAATCCAATAAATCTATTTGTTCTCTTTTTTCCAATCTGAGCTGAGGCAGAATATATGCAAAAAAGAGCTGGAAGGTTGAGAGAATAATTTGATATTTATATTGTGTAAACTCTTTCTGATTTTGCAGCTGGTTAATCAGTGTCTCTAACAAAAAGGTAACAGTTGGAGGCATGTCCGAAGTACGGACTACTGGGGTTCGTGCAAAGTTTTCTTTTAGTGTTTCTTCATATTGGCCTGCAAAATGTGGAGCACATACTGCCAGAAACATGGAATTTCCTTTTTCAGCATCCATATGGTGGTGTACTATGCCTGGTAAAATAACAGCGCAATCCCCAGGATACAATGTATAGATAGTACCGGCAATCATAACAGGAATGATACCGCTGCGTACATATAAGAGTTCAAAATGCATGTGGATGTGTGCAATGCATTCGGAACTCTTGGCAATCCCAGCTTTTAAGTCCGGCAAAGAGCTCTCATATAATGAATCCCGCATAAATCTCCCTCCTATGTAAGATTCAAACATTTTGGCCATAAAAACTTTCTACTTTGCCAGTATTATATATTATATTATGATAAAATACAAGGGAAGTAAACAGCATTTTAAAACGCATGGTATAAAAGGGGAGTGTTTTAAAACATGCAATTTAGAAAGGAAGTGAAAATACGAAAAATAGCCAAGTGTGAATTAGGATAAAATAAGGAGGAAAGATTGTGAAAGGTGTATGGAAAAAAATAACATCCATGCTATTGTCGGCATCATTGCTAACAGGTTCTTGGATGGGGGCCTTCCCTGCTAATGCAGCAGAGACTGGTTCATCAAACGAAAAAATTCAGCAGCAGTTTTATGTGTCGGTAAAGGGAAATGATGAGGGTGACGGAAGTAAAGAAAATCCGTTTGCCACAGTAGAACGTGCCCGTCAGGCGGTAGATGAAATCAACGATAATATGACCGGCAACATTATCGTAAATATTGGTGCAGGCGAGTATTATCTTGATGAAACAATTTATTTGGATGAAAATGATTCCGGCAGCAATGGATATCAGGTGATTTACCGCAGCGAAGATGGTTTGGGAACAGCTCAAATTAATGGCGGTGTATTAGTTAGTGGATGGGAAGAAACCACTGATGCAGATATTGAGATGGGTCTTGACGAGTCTCTGGTAGGTAAAGTTTATAAAGTTCAGCTTGACCCGGAGCAATATAATTTTAATGCCTTGTATGTAAACGATGAGAAAGCCACAATGGCTCGTACGAGAAACTATCAGCATGATGAGAGGTTCCCCTCTCAGCGTGGAGAATATATGTATTCCGCAGGCGGCGGGATGCGTGACCTGATTTGGAAAGAAGGGGATTTGGACCAGAAAGCTATTGATGGAATGGTAGCAGCCCAGGAGCGCGGTGAAGAAGAAATTGCCCAGCTGTTTGTTTGGGACGGCGGTAATTGGGACTGGTTTACCAATACTCTCCCTATCAACGGTATAGATGTTTCTCAAAGAAAAGTATGGGCTACAGAATATCCGGACCAGCCGGAACGCAACCGTACCAAATACCCCATCGGAAGCGGTGCCCGCTATTACTTGCAGGGAAATCTGGCATTTTTGGATGTCCCTGGCGAGTATCATTATAATAAGACTACTGGCGAGCTGTATTATTATCCCAAAGAGGGGCAGGAAGACCTGGATGCTCAGAAAGTAGTTGTCCCCATGGTACAGGAAATCTTCCGTCTGGAAGGCAGCGATAAGCCCACAATTCCGGAGTGGGGAAATGAGCCGGACATGACGAAACAAGTTTCCAATGTAGTGTTTGACGGCTTGGTTCTGAAAAACACAGAATATACAAATTACTTTACTTCTGGCTGGAACTATTCCGATGCTGGCGGTGGAATTTGGGAGCATGCACCTGAGGCTGAAGGAAGCACTAACCCCTCTTATGACGAACAGACAGACCGCACGGAATATAAGGTTGGTGCCATTACGCTGATTAATTCCAATCATGTAACGATTGAAAACACCCAAATTCACAATACAGGTTTGTGGGCAGTGGCAATGTTTAGGGACAATACCTATCATACCATCCAGAATTGTGATTTTGGATATAATGGTTATGGCTCCATTACGATTGATGGCGGCTATCCAGGTGTTGGAAAATATTGTAACCACATTACGGTTCAGAACGTCCGTATGCACGATATAGGTCAAAACATTGGCCATGCGGCAGGTCTTACCGTTATGAGCTGCGGTCAAAGCGATTTCCGCAATCTGGAAATCTATAACACCCCCAGACGTGCAATTATGGTCTCCGGCGGCCCCAAGCGTGACGGCACGGACGCACAGCTGGACCAAATTACGGATATGTACACCATTGGCAACCATTTTGAGTATATCTATGTTTATAACGGCGAGCAGGACAGCGGCGAAGACAGTGCTGTTTATGTCTGTATGCTGTTTAGGTCTGGATGGATTCAGGATGCTTATCCGAAATCTGAGTATCCAGAAGCCTATAAAGTGGATGAAGACGGCAGAGAATATTTCGACATCTGTTGGGACGGCGTTGACAGACACAACTATTTTAATCAGATACTGATTGATAATATTGGCTCGAATCCTTCAATGAGAGATAAGAATACTGTCCATGGTATGGACCTTTGTATGGGCGTTACTGGTCAAGTACTAAGCAATATTAAAGGCACTAATAACCAAAGCTGTACGCTCAGAATTTTTGAAGAGAGTTATGATAAACTCTTCTTGGATAATCTGAATAATAACTATAAGAGTGACGAACTTATCAATCAATTTGACGATTCCAAAATGGAATATGATAAAATTGGTTTAACGGAAGAATTCCCATTCCCAGAGGAATTTGACCCATATCCAGAAGAAGAAAATCCAGACGATATCTATTTCAGCGATGATTTTGAAAGCGGGAAAGTAGATATCAGAAAATGGACAGTCGAAAAAGGCGATGCGAAGGTAAGTAATTCCTGGATGTCGGAAGGCCCCCATGATGGAGTGTATTCTTTGGCACTGGATGGAAACCGCAACAAGAGTAACGGTGGTATTGTTGTCAGCCGTACTTTTGAGCAGGATTTGAATAAAATCGTAGAAGTCAAATATTTTGACAAGCGTCAGGATTATGCAGGCAGTGATGTCAATGAAGAAGCTACAGCTGTTGATATTACGCCCGATGCTTGGGTAAGAGTAGACAATGGAACTGATGTTGTTGCAATCGGTGCAAACGGTGATATCTCTAAAGACTATTATCTTTATAAAAATGGCGAAGAAGTAATTCAGACGGAGGTTCCACGTAAGTTTGGATGGCATACTTTTAAGTTTGACTATACTTCCAAAACAGATGTAAAAATGTATATTGATGACGAGCTAATCGCTACCTTGCCCGCAGAGTCCTTTAATTATTTAGGCATGGGCGATTGGACCGGCAATGGTGGCGCCAGCTACTATGATGAAATTCGAATTTATGGCGGCGAATATGCACCTCCTGTGGAAGACCTGCCGCTTCCCACTCCTCCGGCAGCAATCGACAGCAATCTGTATGAAGAAGATTTCGAGGGATACGCTATTGATGATGAAAATGTCCCGGAAGATTGGACAGAGATTGGAAAAGGCGATGTTACGACTAAGATAGCAGAAGACCCTGAGAATGCAGAGAATAAGGTTCTGTATGCTACCTCTCAGGATAACTCCTGGTACTTCTTGCCTGATACACCTTGGTCAAATTATACCTTTGAGTGTAGAGTTCGAATTGACAGCTGGGGCGGTGGACTGGAAGGCGAAAAACCTTGGGATAACTTTGCGCCAGTTGTGTATGCATCTGATGGAAGTAACCCTAAACGTTATGCATTGAAGTTTAACCGTGAAGGAAATTTTGAGGCCTATGGCAGAACAAATGGTGATAACACATATGATTCTATAACTGCAGAAGAACTTGGAATTACGGAGGCAAACTCCAATCATACTGGTCAGTGGTATGATGTGAAGATTGAAGCCAAATCCGGAAAAATTACGATGTATTTGAATGGTAAGGAAGCACTGCATATAAACGATAGCAGTCTTACTGCAGGTGGTATTGGGTTTGACGGTATTAATGTCCGGTATTATGTAGATGACATCAAAGTGACCGCTAGCGCAACTGGGGACCCGGTTGCCGATGTGGAAGAGGGAACCTATGAATCTCCAATCGATGTGTTGCTGACTCCTGAAAATGCAGAGGATAATATTTTCTACACACTGGATGGCAGTGACCCTACTAATCCGGAAAAAGGGCAGTATTACATTACAGGCGAGCCGATTCATATTGAAAAGACCAGCACTTTGAAGTTTGTGGCTATTCATAATGGACAGACCTATAGTAATATCATTACAAAAGAATATACAATTGAAAATGAAGAACCCATAGAGCCTGCAAATAAAACTCTGCTGCAAAAGACCTATGACTATGCCTTGACACTGGATACAGAAGGCGTGGTAGAGAGTGCTGTGGAGTTGTTTGAAAAGGCAAAGGCCAATGCTAAAGCCGTGCTGGACGACCCGAACGCAACGCAGGAAGAAGTTGACGCAGCGTGGGACGAATTGCTGGAAGGTATCTGGGGACTTGGTATCACACAGGGCGATAAGACCCAGCTGGAAATGCTGATTGCCCGTGCGGAGCAAATGATGGAAAATGCCGATAAGTATGTAGATACTCATTGGCAGGAATTTGTAGATGCCTTTGATAAAGCAAAAGAAGTTATGGAAGATGGGGACGCGCTGGAAGAGGATGTACAGTCAGCTTCTGGGAACCTGTTGGATGCAATTCTGATGCAGCGTTATAAGGCCAACAAGGATAATCTGGAAGATTTGATTCAAAAGGCAAATGGAATCGATTTGAGCCAGTACACCGCAAAGAGTGTAGCCGTATTTAAGGCAGCACTGGAAAATGCAAATCTGGTTCTGGCAGACACAAGCCTGAGTGAAGACGACCAGAGCGTAGTGGATAGCGCTGTGCAGGAGTTGGAGACTGCAATTAAGAATCTGAGCACAGCAGACGAAACCCCGTCGAACCCCGATGAACCAAATAATGGCGATGAAACACCGTCTACCTCGGATAAGGGTGACGAAGGGGTAAAATCGCCGACTACCGGAGACAACAGCAATGCAGCAGTTCTTTTCACAGTGGTATTTGCAAGCATGATGTTGGCAGCACTGGTAGTAATCCGGCGGAAAAAGCAGAACGAAATGTAAAAAACTTTAAAACCACCCCCGGCTGATTTTCATCAGCCGGGGGTGGTCTGTTGTTTTAACGAGCAGAGTTTTTTAGAAGAAAGAATAAAAAATATGGTGAAACTATGAAAACATTCCAATAGTAATAATTGTTGAAAGAGTAGAATTGAATGTCATCGGTCATATTAAGAATTACACAGTTTTTTACCAAAAATAATAGAATTATTCTATTGACTTTCTAATACTTAATGGTAGAATGTTACTTGAAAATTGAATAAATCGCAATATGGTGCCTATGGAAGCATAGGAGAATTGGGAAGTATCGGTGAAAATCCGACGCGACAGCCATCACTGTGATTGACGATGAAAAAGGCAGTATGTCATTGGGGTGTTTACATCCTGAGAAGGCGCTTTTTTTCGGCAGAGCCGTAAGTCATAAGTCAGGAAACCAGCCATGTTGTTAGAGGAAGTATATATTCTTGGGTAAAGGGGAATATACCTGTTTTATGGAAAATCAACCGTGGAAAAGTGTTGGTCGTAAGCCGCTTTCTCTAAAAAGAGAAGGCGGCTTTTTGATTTGTTACCAAATGTCTTGATAACAAATCATCGTAGACAACAAATGTTTCTTGCAATTTTTTAATTACTATAAGAACAAGATGCTTTGTTGTTCCAGTTATAAAAAGTTCAAAAATTATGTATCAAAGTAAATAACAAAAGGAGGGGGATAGTACCCACAAATTTATAGGTTTAAAGCTATTTTTATCTTTATTAAATGCAAAACGCAGAAAAGCTGTTGTAAAAAGGAAAGGGTTTGAAAAATGAGTATTTTGAAAAAGAAAGTGAACCGATGTGTGTGGAGTATCATGCTGACTGCAGCTATGTTGTTGGGAATCATGTCACCAGCTTTTGCAGCCTCGATTCCGCTGGCAGAAAATCAAACTGCGATAGTAACAATGGAATACATTGACGAAAACGGAAAAGCAGAATACTTTCTTGAACCCACACAAGTGGAAATAAAGGACAACCATGTTTTGAATGAAGCTTATCAGGACAAAGGTGAAATTACTTATAGCGCAATTTACGGATTTACCGTTACCCCGAAGGATGGAGAGCCTGTCGGAGAAGTGGACTGAGGTAAAAAAGCCTGGTGGCCTTTTGCCAACAGTAGAAAGGTAGGAAATAAGTATGAGGTACAGTCCGGTGAAGTAATTCGCTTTATTTACACACAGGATAATAAGGTGGGATTTCCGGGATATGTTCCTCCTGCTGGAGAAGGAGAACAAGGTTCTATTAGTGTTAATAAAGATAAGTTGATTGCAAATCTTGGAAAAATAACAGAAAAGCAAATTGAGGATAATACAGAAATCTATCAAAGCGCTTTAGCAGTTGCGATTGATTTCGATGCAACACAGGAAGTGGTTAATGAGCAAGCAGAAAAGATAGCTGACATCTTAAATCAGCAAGTCCCTGCAACCGATATTACTGTTTCCCCTAAAGAAGTAACCTTGATGGTAGGAGAAACGCAGCAGATGACCGCTACACTCACTCCTGCCGAATCGAACGATATTGTTGTTTGGTCCAGTGAAGATACAGATGTGGTGGAAATCACTTCCGATGGGCTTGTTTACGCAGTCGGAGCAGGAAAAACCACTATTACCGCTCAAGCAAATCAAAATGTAAAAAAAACAGTGGAAATTACTGTGACAGGTATTCCGACGGAAAGTATTACATTAAATAAAACCAGTTTGGTGTTAGAAGACGGCGAGGGCGTTCGCTTGACTGCAACGGTCACACCGGGTGATACCACAGACAAATTGATTTGGACAAGTGACGATGAAACCATAGCTTCTGTAGATGAAACGGGTATGGTTATAGCCAAAAAAGCGGGAACGGCAACAATTCAAGTGGTTTCGGGAGATAAAAGCGCATCGTGTACCGTAACCGTTACAAAAAGAGAAGAAGCTACAGAACCGACTGTTGTATTTGAACATACAGACGGTAGAATCACAAAATTAGACGATAATAAAACTGTGACACTTTCCGCTTTAGATGAAGGCAAGTTTGTAGTAGAAGGAAAAGACGGAAACTATACTCCTTATTGGATTTGTCAGGAGAAAGTGGAAGGCTCTGAATCTTCTAACATCTATATTGCTTCCGGTGGAAAATTCTATCCGGCCATAGGCGAATATCCGGCATATGTGTATACCAAAAATCCAGAGTGGTATGACGATGCAGAGTTAATTGCAGAATTTACTTTGAAAGTAGTCCCAAGTAATGTAACAGAATTAAAGCTCTATATGAACGGCAGAGAACTGAATACAGAAAATCCGGTTCAGCTAAACGGGACAGAAGCCAAAACCGTGACAGTAAAAGGAAAAGTGGATGGTATTTTTATTCCGCTCCCGACTCAGGCGCTGAATGCGACTTCAACAGAAGGTTCTTATATTTATGAATCTTTTGATGAAGAAAATGCTCTTGATTTTTTTGCTGAAAATCAGGACATGCATACGTTCACTATCTCTATGTTGGATAATCCGGAGATAAAAGTAGAATTCAAAGCCACTTCTAAAAAAATTGAGGTAACTGGTTTGACGGTAACCTATCCGGAAACATTCTATATCAATAACTGGAATG
This sequence comes from Clostridiales bacterium, assembly GCA_019418545.1. Taxonomy (GTDB): domain Bacteria; phylum Bacillota; class Clostridia; order Oscillospirales; family Acutalibacteraceae; genus Heritagella_A. Next base: position 76,654 of record DYBQ01000005.1, read on the forward strand.
GATTAGGCAACCAGTATGTGGGTATCACTTCTCATGCTCCTGATAAAGACGGAAGATATGAGATAAATATCGAGCCATATAATGCCACTGTAAAAGATGTTCAGTGGGTTTCTCACAATCCTGAAATCGCCGAATTCCAGGAAACCTATAATAATGGTATTGTCCCGAAAAAAGCGGGAACTGCAAAATTTACCGTAACCAGTGTGGATAATCCGGCTGCAAAACAGGAGATTACGATTCGCTTTGAGTATAAAAACCCATTGGAAAAAGTGGAGTTGAAAAAGACGTATTATACTTTAGAACAATATGAAACATTGGATTTGAATTTGATTGTTACGCCGTCTAACGCAACCAATCAAAAATTTGTCTGGACATACAGCCAAGAAGGTATTGTTAAAGTAGAAGACCGTGTAAGCAGTGGTGTCGGTACCATGACAACAACGCATGTCCTGTCTGCATTACAGCAGGGAACGGTGACTGTAACAGGTGTACCTGTTGATGATACAAAAGGCGCTAATTCAATTCAGTTTACGGTAACCGTAACCGAACCATCAGAAGTAGAGGACCTTGATTTTGACAAATATGTTACGCAAAATATCAAACACGCCAACAGTTATTTAACAAGTGAATTGACAGACTATTATATGTATGGTTCTGAATGGAGCATTTTTACGATTTTGAGGTCCGGTGGAAAATTAAAGCAGACAGATTTGAATGTCTTTTACAATAGTATCTCCCAAAAGCTCCAAAGCGGAGATAGGCTGCTTCCTACCGATTACTTTAGAATGGTAGTGGCTTTACAGGTAATGGGCAAAGATCCGACCAATGCAGATGGAATTAATGTAATTGACTTACTGTGCAATTACGATAATCTGAATCGTTTGTCATCTAACATGATGAACTATACCCTGATGGCGCTTGATACGAAAGACTACGAAGTTCCAGAAGGCGCGAAGTGGACAAGAGATGTTTTGATTGAAAATATCCTTGCCTTCCAAAATCCTGAAAATGGAGGGTTTGGCCTTTCTGATAATAAAACCGTAGGCATTGACATCACTGCTATGACGTTGCAGGGATTGGCGCCTTATAATAACGCTGATTATCCCGAGGTCCAAGAAGCAATTCAGAAAGGTTTGGATTACTTACGAAATGAAATGACAACAGATTGCGGATACTTCGTGGAAGGCGACGACAACGGGTGCTCTGCGGCTCAGGTATTGACCGCTCTTTGTACCTTAGGAATTGACCCCTTAACTCCCAATAATGGTTTTACCAAGGGTTCCAATAATCTGGTAGTAAAATTGGACGAGTTCCGCTTGGATGATGGATTTACTACCTTTATGAGCAGACGGGAACCCGATGGAATGGCTGCTTCACAAATCGGCTATGCCCTTGAATCTTATCGCAGACTTGCGGAGGGTGAAAACAGTATTTTTGATTTGACGGATGTAGGGCAGTTATCCCAGGAAGAAATTGATCGATTGGCAGCACAGGAAGTAATGGATTTGATTGGAAAAATTGGAACCGTTACAAAAGATAGTAAAGATAAAATTTGTGCAGCAAGAAATGCGTATGATTTTTTAACAGAGAATCAGAAAAAGCTGGTAACGAATTATTCTGTTCTATTAAAGGCCGAAGAATTGTATGCACAGCTTACTCAGGAGAATGGAAACGGGTCTGGAAATGACAACGACTCTAACGACACCCAACCAACAGCTCCGCAAAATCCGGAAACAGGCGACGTATCTGCTTATGGCTTTGAATGGCTCTCCCTTACTTTATCCGGATTTATTCTGGCAGTACTGACGAAAGAAGTATTTTTCAAAAACAAAACCAACTGTACTAGATAATGGTTCGTGAAAAGCATAAGAGGAGAACACTCTCCTCTTATTGCTTTACTCGTTATGATTTATTTTTGGAAAGCGGGTTCAAAATGAAGGTAAAAAAAATTAGCAAATCTATGTTGAGTTTACTGATGGTTTTTTGTTTGTCTTTTGTCCTTTGTTCCTGTGTATCAAAAACGGAAACTGCAAATGAAATTAGCAGTTCCTTATCAGAAGCATCGCAGTTAACAGAATCATCCGTAGAAAGTTCTTCGGAAATCTCTTCTGTGGCGTCTGAAAGTTCGAAGACGGAATCTTCTAAAGAAGAGATTTCTCAAAGTGAATCCTCAAAAGAAACACAAACCAGCAATTTGGATAAGAATTTTTCTTCAAGCTATAAGGGAGATACAAGTTCAAACTCCAATAAGACTTCTTCCAGTCAGAGCAGCTCTTCCTCAACTGTTTCTAAACCAAATAAAACTCCAAAACCAGAAACTAGTACCCCTGACTCAAAACCGGCTAAACAAACCTGTTATCTTACAATCGATTGTAAAACGATTTTGAACCGTATGGATAAGCTTACGCCTGGAAAAGAATCCTTTGTCCCCAAGGATGGATATATTTTAAAGAAAACCGCAGTCTCTTTTGAAGAAGGAGAAAGTGTTTTCGACGTTTTATTAAGGGAAACCAGGGCAAGAAACATCCATATGGAGCATGAATTTTTCCCGATTTATAAAAGTGAGTATATTGAGGGGATTAATCAGTTATATGAGTTCGACTGTGGGGCTGGCTCTGGTTGGATGTACTATGTTAATGGGGGAAAGCCGGATTATGGCGTAAGTAAATATAGTTTGAAAGACGGAGATGATATTCAAATCCGTTATACTTGTGATTTAGGGAATGATTTAGAATAAGAAGGAAGATTAGTTGTGAAAGATAGTTTTTCTGCTTATCATCCCATCGTAAATTTTGTGTTTTACGGTTTGATTTTAGGGATTTCCATGTTTTTTATGCATCCTGTGCTGATGACGATTTCCGCTTTGGGAGCGTTATCCATGGTGTTTCGCTTTGTCCCAAGGTTTTACGCACAAATGGCCAAAGTGTCTTCAGCTCAGAAATGTATTGGCCGGGATGTGACAAATGGCTCGGTAAAGCAAAAACTTCATCAGGGAATCAAGATTCTTTCGATTATGGTTACTTGGTCCCTTGAAAATTCGGTCGAAACTGCAGACTCTATGAAATCCAGAGGATATGGCTTACGAGGCAGGACTAACTTTCATCTTTATTCCTTTGAAAAACGGGATAAAGCGCTGTTGGTGCTGATGGTATTAGCTTTTCTCTGGATTGTAGTAGGGATTACAAGCGAAAGAATTTTCGTTCTTTATTATCCAGTTTTTTCAATGAATGAATGGTCGCTTTATGCAGTAATTGGATATATTTTATATGGGATTGTATGTTTCTTACCGATGATTCTGAATATTGCGGAGGATATCAAATGGCATTATTTGAAATCAAAGATTTAAGTTTCACTTATCCAAATCAAGAGAAACCGGCACTTTCTCATGTGAGCTTTAAAATTGAGCAGGGGGATTTTGTTGCAATTTGCGGAAAATCCGGATGCGGAAAGTCCACCTTGATTCGTCATTTTAAGTCGGATATTGCACCCTATGGGACAAAACAGGGAGAAATCCTATACAAAGGGATAGAGTTAAGCCAGGTGAGTATTCGTACCCAGGCTTCACAGATCGGATATGTAACTCAAAATCCAGATAATCAAATTGTAACGGATAAAGTATGGCATGAAATGGCGTTTGGACTTGAAAATCTGGGGTTTGATTTACAGACTATGCGAATCCGCGTGGCGGAAATGTCCAGCTATTTTGGAATTCAGAACTGGTTTCATAAAGAGGTAAAAGAATTATCCGGCGGACAGAAACAAATTCTCAATTTGGCTTCCGTCATGGCAATGCATCCTCAAATTCTTGTTTTGGACGAACCGACTTCTCAATTGGACCCAATTGCAGCGTCTGATTTTTTGCATACCATCAAAAAACTTAACACGGAATTTGGCACAACCATTTTAATTGTAGAGCACCGGTTGGAAGAAGTATTCCCATTATGCGATAAAATACTGGTGATGGATAAAGGTAAGATTACCGCTTATGATACACCTAAAAACATTGGGAAAAACTTAAAAGACAACGATATGTTTGTTACGTTTCCAGCACCTGTACAGGTTTATGCTGCCTTAGGACAGCAGGAAGACCAGAAAATGGATTGCCCCTTGACGATTAAAGAGGGAAGAAAGTGGCTGGATACCTATGTGGAAAAACACAGGATTTCTGCCAGCCGGGAGGAAACCCCCTCCATTTCTCCGGAATCTAAAACGGATTCACGTTATGCAATTGAAGCAAGTGACCTTTGGTTTCGTTATGAAAAAAATGGAAACGATATTGTAAAAGGGGTTACCATGCAGGTGAAAGAAGGAGAGCTCTATTGTGTTTTGGGCGGAAACGGCACAGGGAAAAGTACTTCGTTGAAACTTATTGCATCAGTCAACACCCCTTATCGTGGGAAAATTTTGATTGACGGAAAAAATGTTAAAAAGTATAAAGGGAATCAGTTGTTTGATGGTGTACTGGCAATGCTCCCACAAGACCCTCAATGTCTGTTCGTTTCTGATACGGTAAAAGGAGATTCAATGGAAGCCATTTCATCTGTCAAATTGAAAAAAGAAGAAAAAGAGGCAAGGCTTGCTAGGGTCGTTGAAGAAACTGAAATTGAACACTTGCTTCCATTCCACCCTTATGATTTAAGCGGTGGAGAGCAGTAAAGAGTTGCACTTGCAAAAATTTTGCTGTTGAATCCTAAAATTGTATTGCTGGATGAACCTACAAAAGGGTTGGATGGATTTTACAAGAAGAAACTTTCGCATATTTTTGAAAAAATGAAACGGAATGGGCGTACTATTTTAATGGTTTCTCATGACGTGGAGTTTTGTGCTTCTTATGCAGATACCTGTGCCATGTTTTTTGACGGTAAAATTATTACGGAACAGGGTGCCAAAGAGTTCTTTATGGGAAATAACTTTTACACTACAGCGGTTAATAGAATGGCAAGACATTTGTTTCAGGATGCAGTGACATGATGTAATGTATAGAGGGTGGATTACACCAAAAAACATTACATCATGACTG